>PUPA01000083.1 GCA_003552885.1 Natrialbaceae archaeon | reverse complement strand
GGCCTCCTCCTGATCTCGCCGTACTACAACCGCCCCGAACAGCGGGGTCTGCTCGACCACTACCGGACGGTCGCCGACGCCGTCGACCTCCCCCAGATCGTCTACAACGTCCCCGGCCGGACGGGCCGGACGATCGAACCCGACACCGCAGTCGAGCTCGCCAGCCACCCGAACGTCGCGGGCTACAAGGCCGCGGAGGGCGACCTCGGCGCGATCGGCGAGATCACAGAGCGGACCGCGGCGATGGAGTTTTCGGTGCTCTCGGGCGACGACGCGCTCACGCTGCCGGTCGTCTCGGTCGGCGGGACGGGGACGATAAGCGTCGTCGCGAACGTCGAGCCCGAACGCACCTGTGCGATGGTCGGGGCGGCCCTCGAGGGCGACTACAGTCGCGCTCGCGAGCTCCACCACGAGCTCGGCCCGCTGATGCGGGCGCTGTTCGAGGAGAGCAACCCGATCCCGGTGAAGGCGGCGATGGCGCTTCGGGGCCACTGTGCGGACCGGCTACGCTCGCCGTTGACTCCCCTCGCCGAGGAGTACCGTGAGGGGCTGTCGGCGATCCTCGAGGAGCTCGAGACCGAGCCGGCCGCGGTCGCCGAGGTCGATCGATGACGGTCCGGCTCGGCGTCACCGGCGCCACGGGACGGATGGGGCGGGAGGTGCTGGCGACCGTCGTCGACCGCCCCGACTGCGAGCCCGTCCTGGCGGTCAGCCGCACGCCGACGGCCGAGACCGTCGCCGGCGTCGCGGTCGAGCCAGCCGGGGAGTTCGCGGCGCTGGTCGCCGACCGCGAGCCGGCCGTCGTGATCGACTTCACCGGCCCCGGGTCGGCGACGGAGTACGCTACTGCGTGTGCCGAAGCCGGCGTGGCGTTCGTGACGGGGACGACCGGGTTCACCGACGACGACCGCGAGGTGCTTGCGGCGGCGAGCGAGTCGACGGCACTGCTCCACGCGCCGAACTTCTCCCGGGGGATCCAGGCGCTCGTGAACGTCCTCGGCGAGGCGATCGAGAGCCTGCCGGGGTACGACGTCGAGCTCGTCGAGACCCACCACAACCGAAAACGCGACGCCCCGAGCGGGACCGCAAACCGGCTGCTCGCGGAGATCGAGGCCCACGGCGACTTCTCGGGTCGAACGCACGGCCGCGAGGGGCAAAGCCCCCGAAAGCCCGGCGAGATCGGCGTCCACGCGCTCCGGGCGGGCGGGGTGACCGGGAGCCACGAGGTGCTTCTGGCGGGCGACGGCGAGGAGCTCCGGTTGAGCCACCGGGCCGACGACCGGCGGGTGTTCGCCGCCGGTGCCGTCGACGCCGCCGTCTACCTCGCCGGCCGCGAAGCCGGGCGGTACGAGTTCGCCGACGTGATCGCAGGGTGAACCATGGGGTCTCCGATCCGACCGCGGGGTGAAGAGGCTCGGTCCGTCCGGGCGTCGACGTGGTCGGGAGGAGGTCACCCCAACCCGTCGGAGTTCGACGGGAGACCGTCCGAGACGACCGAGGACGGCGAGGTCCGGGAGGCAAAGTAACCCACTGACAGGTTCGAAGGTTATATATAGATCTATTAGGTAATATATGACCGTACACAATGACAACCACTCGTTCGAACCGTCGCCGCTTCCTACAGGCAGCGACAGCCGCAGGCGTACTGGGGATCGCAGGGTGTCTCGGTGACGACGTCGATCCGGAAGACGACGACCCACTCGGCGACGACGACGACGACGCCGGCGACGACGACGTCGACGCCGACTACGAGATCGGGTGGGGTACCTCGACCGGCGGGACGATGGACGTCGGTCTCGCGGTCGAGGCGGCGGTAAGCGAGGTCAGCGACACGCTCGCGTACTCGACGATCGAGAGTCCCGGATACATCGGAACGACCTATCGGCTCGCCGACGGGGAGTTCGAGGGAGGGATCGTCGACACCAACACGCTGAACAACGCCCGGACCGGACAGGGGGACTTCGAGGAGGACCCGGTCGACGTCCTCCCCTGGCAGGGCTTTCTGGCGTTCCCGTACGGCATCTACGTGATGGCCCGCGAGGACACGGACATCGAGACGTTCGACGACCTCGCGGGGGCGAACGTCTACCCGGCCGAACCCGGCTTCTCGACGCGTGATACGACCCTGGACGTCTGGCAACAGGACCCGATCGCCGACATCTACGACGAGATGGAAATCGTGGACATGGACGTCGGCGACGCGCCCGGCGCGATGGAGGAGGGCGCGATCGACGCGGCGATCGCCTACGGGACTCCTGGCGTCGGGAACACCGGTTGGGTCGTCGAGTACGACGCCAGAGTCGACGTCCGCTACGTCGAACACACCGACGCACTGATTGAGGCGATCGAGACCTTCCCGGGGGCGAGTCTCAACGAGTTCGACAACGCCCAGGAGGAGTTCGCCTGGGATCAGGACATCGGCACCGACGAGATCGTCACCTGGGACCTCAACATCACCTACGCGTTCCACCCCGAGTGTCCCGAGGGGGCCGCCTACGAGCTCACGCGGATCGCCGCCGAGGAGAACGACGTCGTCCGCCAGTCCGAACAGCGGTTCACCCCGGAGAACGCCGAGGACCTGCTGACCGGCGCCCTGGAGGACCACCCGTTCCACCCGGGAGCAGCCGAGTACTACCAGGACGCCGGCGTCTGGGACGACGACTGGGTCGTCGGCGACGTCGACCAGATGGGCGAGTACTTCGAGTAACGACCGGCACGGTCCCTCGGACGGCCGGGTGAACCGGCCATCACAATCACGCTACCAATGAGCACTGAAACCGATACGAGTACCGTGTCCGCACCCGGAGGCGAGGCCGACGGCCTCCCGTCGATCGACTACGTGATCACCGCGGCAGCGGTGCTCTTCTGGCTGTACGTGATGTGGGAGATATCCGACGTCGCGACGATTCAGCGGCCGTTTTTCGCCGTCGCGTTCCTGTGTGGAATCCTCCTGATCTACCTGCTCTCGGAGGCCAAAGAGTCGATACTCGAACGGGACTTCCTCGACCTGCTGTTGCTCGGGGCGATCGCCGTGGTGTTGATCGCCGCGACACTCTACATCTTACAGGACTACGACGCGTTCTACCGCCGGCAGGGGCGGGCGTTCGACCACGAGTACCGGCTCGCGTGGCTCGTGATCGCGGTGATCCTGTATCTGACCTGGCGATCCTACGGCAACGTCTTTCTGGTTCTCGTCGGCGGGACGATGGTCTACGCGCTGTACGGCAACTACGTTCCCGGCCTGTTCGGCCACGACGGCATCTCGACGCAGTTTATGCTCCAGATGTTGATCACGGATCTGGCCGGCTTCTACGGCTCGTTGACACAGCTCACGGCGGTCTGGATCGCCCCGTTCTTGCTGTATGCGGGGTTGCTGTTCGCGTTCGGTGCGTTCGAGCTCATCCTCAGGTTGGCGATCTACAGCGGCAAGTTCGTCTCCTCCGGGGTCGCCCAGACCGCGGTCATCGCGAGTTCGATCATCGGCTCGGTCAACGGCTCCAAGGCGGCCAACGCCGGGATGACCGGCTCCTTTACCATCCCGACGATGATGGACGCGGGGCTGCGGGGCCGGACCGCCGCCGGCATCGAAGGGTCGGCCTCGATGCTCGGACAGGTCCTGCCGCCGGTGATGGGCGCGGCGGTGTTCGTGATGGCTTCGACGCTCGGGATCGCCTACATCGACGCCGTCATCGCGGGCCTGATTCCGGCGTTGATCCTCATCGGGTGTATGCTGCTGGCGGTTCATTACACCTCTGTCACCGAGATCGGCAGCCAGCGGATGCGGTTCGAGGATTACTTCGACGAACGGCTCACCCGCTCGGAGAAGCTCGTCGAGGGGACCCGTTTTGGCGTGCCCTTTGTGGTTCTCATCTTCACGCTCGGATACCTCCAGTGGACGGTGCCGACCGCCGCCTACTGGACCGTCGTGACCATGATCGTACTGGGGATTACGACCCCCGTCTTGCAGTCTGTGTACCACGTGCTCGCCGGGACCGATCCCGAATCGACCTCGCTCGCGGATCCGGCCTGGGCCTTCGTCGACGAGATCCGCAACGTCATCGACGGCTGTCGGCGAGGTGCGATCATCCTCGCGCCGATCGCGATCATCCTGGCGGCGGTCAACGGCATGATCGACCTGCTGATGACCACCGGCATCCCCTCGCGTATTGCGATCATGTTGATGCAGATCTCCGGGGGCGTGTTGATCGTCGCCGTCCTCTTCGGGATGGGCGTCTGCATCGTGATGGGGATCGGGATGCCGACGGTCGCCGCCTACGTGATCGTCTCGACGCTCGTCGCCCCGACGTTCATCGAGGTGTTCGAGTTGCCCCACCTGGCGGCTCACTACATGGTGTTTTACGCGTCGGTGCTCGCGGGCGTGACTCCGCCAGTCGCGGTCTCGGTCGTCATCGCCTCGGGGATCGCCGGCTCGAACTTCTGGCGGACCTGTGGCAAGGCACTCACCATCTCCGCGCCCTTTTTCGTGTTGCCGGTCAGCTTCGTCTACCACCCCGAACTCGTCTCGACGGTGATCGACCTCGAGACGATGATCACCGCGACGCTCGTGATGACCGGGGCCGTCAGCATCATCTACGGGCTCAACTACCCGTTCAACATGGGCCGCTGGCGCCGGTTCCCGCTCCGTGGCGGGCTGGCCGCCCTCGGCATCTTCGTGATGGTCTACCCGGACTGGCTCGTCCAGGGGATCGGCGCCGCGGCACTCGTCGCCATACTCCTCGCCCAGCGGACCTTCGGGAGCGGCCAAGCCGCCCCGATCGCCTCCGGGCTGGGCGAGTCGGACGACTGACGGCGCCTCCGGGGCCTCCCTTCTCGCGGATCGCCGTCGGGACCGCCCGCGTGGCGAACCGCCAGAGACAAGCCCCGAGCCCACGACCGGTAAGGAGAGACCATGGGCACGCTGGAATCCGAGATCACGAACCTGTGGAGCCGGTACGACGCGGACGAGGTGGACGCCGGCTCCGCCGGCGAGGACGCCCACGCGACCCTCGATGCCTTCCTCGACGCCCTGGAGGCCGGGGAGATACGTGCGGCCGAGAGACGCGGCGGGAGCTGGGAGGCAAACGAGTGGGTCAAACGGGGCATCCTGCTCAACTTCGGCCTCCGGGAGAACCGGGCGTTCACCTACGGCGGCGTCGACCACTACGACGTCCTCCCGCTGCGGGAGACCGCAGACCTCGGTGCGCGGGGGACGCGGAACACCCCCGACGGGACGACGATCCGCCGGGGGGCGTACCTCGGGGCGGACTGTATCGTGATGAGCCCGAGTTTCGTCAACGCCGGCGCCCACGTCGGCGACGGCACGCTCGTCGACTCCTGTGACACCGTTGGCTCGTGTGCCCAGATCGGCGAGGGTGTCAAACTCGGCGCGAACACCCTGATCGGCGGCGTCCTAGAGCCCGTCGAGGACGCGCCGGTCGTGATCGAAGACGGCGTCTCGCTGGGGGCGGGCTGTCGGGTCACCTCGGGGTTCGTCGTCGGCGAGGACACCGTCGTCGGGGAGAACACCCTCCTGACGCCGCGGATCCCCGTCTACGACCTCGTCGAAGAAGAGGTCGTCTACGGCGAACTGCCGGCCGAACGTCGGGC
>PUPA01000215.1 GCA_003552885.1 Natrialbaceae archaeon | reverse complement strand
CGGCCCCGCCACCGGGGAGGTCCGGAGCCGCGGAGGGGGAGTCCGGACGCCGACCCCCCCACCCCTTCGTTTCGGGTGGAGACGTGTGAACGGGAGGGGTGGGGGAGGGGGTGTGTACAATGGGAAAGATTGAAGTGGTTGGCCGGTTAACCATAACCGAGATCCGGTTAAATCCAATTTGGTGCTAGTGCTGTAGAATCTAACTGTTAAGAGTTGCTAGAAAACGCCTCTGTTTGAACTTCGGTTACTAGACCCCGCTCCGGAGGGACGACCTCTCACCACTCACGCTCCACTCCTTCGTCGATCTCCACTCGAAACGAAGGGGTGGGGGTGGTGTGGTGCGTGGAACATCTCCGGCCGTAACCAACGTTTTCGAGATCTACCCTATCTCTGTAACCCTCGAACTCCAACTACCGGCACCGATTAGGTACTGGCACCGAACAGTCACGGACACCGATCGGCCACCGACGCCGATCGGCCACCAGCACCTACCCCCCGGTCTCGACGGACGTCGACGGCGGCTCGCTTCCGCCGTCCGCCCCCGGTCGACTCCTTCCCCGGAGTGACTCACCCACCCCGACCCGTCGACCCTCCCGACTCTCACGCGCGATCTTTTATATTGTCTGACGTAGGCTTAAGTGAGTCGAGCGTTCTACTACGCCCGTACGCACCCCCGCGTGCCGGAGGAGCCATGGGACTGTTCACAGGACTCAGACACAGCATCTCCCGCGTCACGGATCGCCTGTTCTCCGAACAGGAGCCAAAACGCATCGGGATATACGGGCCGCCGAACGCCGGAAAGACGACACTAGCGAACCGAATCACGCGGGACTGGACCGGGGACGCCGTCGGCAAGGAGAGTCACATCCCACACGAGACCCGCCGTGCCCGCCGGAAGGAGAACGTCGAGATCGAACGCAACGGCAAGTCGGTGACGATCGACATCGTCGACACGCCCGGGGTGACGACGAAAGTCGACTACGAGGAGTTCACCGACGAGATGGACAAAGACGACGCGATCCGTCGCTCCCGGGAGGCCACCGAGGGGGTCGCCGAGGCGATGCACTGGCTCCGGGAGGACGTCGACGGCGTCATCTACGTCTTAGACAGCGCGGAGGATCCGATCACCCAGGTCAACACGATGCTGATCGGCATCATCGAGTCCCGGGATCTGCCCGTTCTCATCTTCGCGAACAAGATCGACCTGGAGGAATCGAGCGTGAAACGGATCGAGGACGCCTTCCCACAGCACGAGACGGTTCCGCTGTCGGCCAAAGAGGGGGACAACATGGACGAAGTGTACGAGAACATCGCGGAGTACTTCGGGTGAGAGAGATGGCCGAAGCAACGAAGACTGGCGACGACGGCGTCCGGATCGACCTGATAAGCGGCCAGCGGATGGACGAGCTGACGACGATGGAGAAGATCCGGCTGATCCTCGATGGAGTCCACGACGGCAACATCGTCATCTTAGAGGAGGGGCTGACCCCGGACGAGGAGAGCAAGCTGATCGAGGTGACGATGGGCGAGATCAGCCCCGACGAGTTCAACGGCATCGAGATCGAGACGTACCCGCGTTCGGAGACGCGTTCGTCGTCGCTGCTCGGTCGGCTGATGGGCGGGGAGGAGTCGACTGCCAAACTGACGGTCATCGGCCCGGCGAACCAGATCGAAACCCTGCACAAAGACGAGTCGCTCATCAGCGCGCTCGTCTCGCGTAACTGATGCCCCACCAGTGTACGAACTGTGACCGAACCTTCCCCGACGGCTCGAAGGAGATGCTGTCCGGATGTCCCGACTGCGGTGGCAACAAGTTCCAGTTCGTTCCGGCCGGCGTCGTCGACTCGTCGCCCGGCGCGGATCCGACGGCCGGTAGCACGGATTCCTCCGTGACCGACCGCGATGGATCGGCCGCCGACACTTCCGATCGCCGGACGGACCACCCGGACGACGGCTTCCCCGAGTGGCCCGAGACGGCCCGCAGACCCGAGGACCGAACGGCGTCGGCACCCTCGCCCGGATCGTCGACGACGGGCCCGACGGACGAGGACGCCTCCCGGACCGACGCGGGGGGTGTCGGTGACACCACCCCGACGGGGCAGGCTGCCAGGACCGACGCGGGGGATCTCACGCGAACCGACGCAGGGGACACCGCCCAGGCCGACGCAGGGGACACCGCCCAGGCCGACGCGGAGGACACCGCCCAGGCCGACGCGAGATCCGAGATCGTCACTCGCGAGGAGCTCCCCGACCCACCCGAACCGCGAGAAGACGGTCCCCCTTCCGACGGTCGATACGATGGTCCTCCCGCCGACGGTCGATACGATGGTCCTCCCGCCGACCGCCGAGACGACGGTCCTCCCGCCGACGGCCGGGTCGTCAGCGAGCCGGCGGGTGAACGCCCCTCCCTGGACGAGCTCCGAGAGGAGCTCAACGACCAGTTCGAGAGCATCAAGATCGTCAATCCCGGGCAGTACGAGCTCAACCTGATGGAGCTGTACGACCGCGAGGAGTACATCGTCTCCCTCCAGGAGGACGGCCGGTACGTCATCGACGTCCCCGACTCTTGGCGTCAGGGGGAGTGACACCCCCGCCGTCAGCTCTCCCCGACGTACCGTCCCCGTCTCTCGACGTCTGCGAGTCGCTCTATGACCCGCTCGTCTCCGACCTCGAGGTACCCCTCCCGAAACCCCTCCCACAGCGGCTCTGGCTCGTCGGTAGTTCCCACGAGACTCCCATCGAAGACGTGTAAGTCCATCGCGTAGTCCTCGACGTGGTCGGTGTGGTATCCGAGCCCGAAGTCGATCAGGTACGTCCGTTCGTCGTCGATCCGGACGTTCCGCGTCGTCGGATCCCCGTGGACGAACCCCGCCCCGTGTATCGTCGCGAGGTGTCCGCCGACGGCCGCGACACGGTCGACGGTCAGCCCTTCACGCAGGTCCGCGTCGCCGACGTACTCGACGGTGAGCGTCGCCTCCAGGGGGTCGACGTCGTAGACCAGCGGCGTCGGGACGCCGATCCGACGGGCCGCACTCGTGAGTCGCGCCTCGAGGACCGTCCGATCGCGGCGGAGCCGGTCGTCGAGAGCGGGATGGCGATACCCCTTGGGAACCCGTCGTTTGTACACGCGCCCGGCCCCGACGTCGACGGTGACGACGGCTTCGGCGCCGCGGATCTCCTCGCCGTCCCCCCGGCCGACGGCGGTCGTCTGCCCGTCGCGCCAGCTCACGGCGACCTCGTCCGGTCGGAAGTCGGGGTCGACCCGCGAGTCGGCGATCGCCAGCGTGTCCCCGGCCTCGTACATCCTCGCACCTAAAACGGCGATCATCCCGGCGTTGTCCCGCAGAAAGCGCGCGTCGGGGGCGTGAAACGCCGCCCCGCGGCTCTCACACATCTCCGCTAGCATCCCCCGCAGCCGGGCGTTCTGGCCGACCCCGCCGCCGAGGACGAGCTCGTCGCGGCCGGTCAGCGAGAGCGCGCGTTCTGTGACCTCCGTCAGCATCGCGAAGACGTTCTCCTGGAGGGAAAAACAGACGTTCTCGACGGGGACGCCCCCGTCGTAGGCGTCTTTGGCCGCGCTCATGATCCCGGAAAAGGAGAAGTCCATCCCCTTGACCACGTACGGGAGTTCGACGTACTCGCCGTCCCGTGCGGCCTCCTCGACTTTCGGCCCGCCGGGGTGTGACCAGCCGACGTGGCGGGTGAACTTGTCGATCGCGTTGCCGACGCCGGTGTCCATCGTCTCCCCGAGGACGCGATACCGGCCGTTCCGGTAGGCCAGCAGGTGTGCGTTCGCCCCGCTGGCGTTCAGACAGACGGGATCGCCGAAGCCGGCGGTGTGTCGGCCGATCTCGAGGTGGGCAACCATGTGATTGACGCCGACCAGCGGCACGTCGAGTCGCGCCGCGAGCGCCCGGGCCGCGGTGGCGACGATCCGCAGACAGGGGCCGAGCCCCGGTCCTCGCGAGAAGGCGACGGCGTCGACCGGCGGGGAGCCGGTCCGGTTCCCGGCCGGGACCCTGCCGGCTGACTCCCGGGCGTACTCGAGGACGTCTTCTATCACCCGCGGGATCGCCTCGTGCATGTGTTCTGCGGCCTCCCGCGGGTGGATGCCGCCGCTGTCGGGTTCGTAGGCGTCGGTCTCGATGTGTACCTCGTCGGTTCCGGCGTCGTAGAGGGCGGCGCTGGCAGCCCACGCCGTCCCCTCGACCCCGAGCACGCGGCTATCCATCGACGGTCGAGGCGTACCCGATGGTTCGCGTCGGTTCCGGGGGCCAACGCTCCCTTCGCGTCGGTTCCGACGGCTCACGCCCCATCAGACACTCGGGTTCAGATCCACTCCGTGTAGCCACACTTTCCACAGTGGGTCCGATCGCCGTGGTCCGCGAGAAAGACGTCGCCACAGCGGGGGCAGCTCTCGTTTTTCGCGGTCCCGTCGCCGTCGTAGATCTCGTAGCGAGCCATCTACGCCTCCTCGGCTTCGGCGTCGCCCTCGTCGACGATCTTGTTCCGCTCGAGCATGTGTTTCTGTTCGATCTCGGCGGCCTGGCCGGCCGACTCGTAGACCTTCGCGTGACCGACGGTCTTTCGCATCCCGAACTTCGTGTCGAGTTTGCGGACGACGACCTCGTCGGCGTCCTTGTTCAGCTTCGCGGCCAAGCTGTCTCGCACCTGCAGCCGGGAGGGCGTCGCGTCCTCGTGGACCAGTTCGAACGTGACGTCCGTGCGGTGTAACATCGGGTTTTCGTCCTCGGAAACGATGTCGACGTCCATGATATCACTCAGTTACCCTATATCCCCTCGTGGCGCCTAAAAGGATTTCGAACCGTCTGACCGCTACAGACGGCCGCCTCGGGCGGATCGGACCCCATCCGGCGGGCTGGCATCGTCGGTTCTACGGACCCACGTCGTCGGTTCGACGGGATCACATCTCCTGCTCGAAGGCGACGAACTCCAGGCCGTGGCGCTCGAGCAGCCGGCCGGCACGGTCGGTCACCGACGGTGCCACGAGGATCCCACGGACCGTGGCGTCGGCGTGGAGCTCGCGCTCGACGGCGTCGACGTACCGCCGGAGCTGGCCGGCGGCGTCGGGACCCACCCGACGTCGTTTGAGCTCCAGGACGACCGTCCGTCCCCGGGCGTCCTCGCCGTAGACGTCGACGGCCCCCGCGGTGGTGTCGCGTTCGGTGGCCAGCGGCCGGAACCCCTCCTCGATCAGTCCGGGCTCCTCGAGGATCTGCTCTCTGAGGTCCGCCTCGGTGCCGACCAGCGCGAGCTCGCTCCCGTCCGCGGCGTCGAACGTGGAGAGCTGGCCGATCGACTCGAACCGGATCCCAAGCCACTCCGTGGGGTTCTCCCGGCGGCTGTCGATCCGGAGCTCGCCCGCTACCAGCGAGGCCTCGTGGCTGCTGCCCGGGGGCTGCCAGTTGACCGGCTGTTGTCCCTCGTCGGTGTGGACGAGCGCCGTCCCGTCCGGTTTGAGGACGACGAGGCGATCGCCCGGCCCGAGTTCGCTGGCCGCCCGCCCCTCGTACTCGACCCGACACCGGCCGAAGACGACCACGAGCGCGCCGTCCTCGAATCCCGACCGGACCGTCTCGAGGGCGAGCGGGG
>PUPA01000009.1 GCA_003552885.1 Natrialbaceae archaeon | reverse complement strand
CGGCTCGAGCCGCGACTGGGCGGCCAAGGGGACGGCCCTGCTCGGCGTCGAGGCCACCATCGCCGAGAGCTACGAGCGCATCTACCGGGACAACCTGGTCGGGATGGGCGTCTTGCCCCTGCAGTTCCGGGCGGGCGAGGGCTGGAGGGAACTCGGCCTCGACGGCTCCGAGCGGTTCACGATCGAGGGGCTAGCGGACGGCCTCGAACCCGGGGCGGCGCTGACCGTGATCGCCGAGGACGAGGCGGGCGGGCGGACCGAGTTCGAGGTCACCGCACGGGTCACGACCCCCGCGGCCGTCGACTACGTCGAACACGGCGGCGTCCTCCACTACGTGTTACGCCGGCTGTTGACCGACGGGTGACGATCCGGTCCGGCTCGCGGCCGGGATCAGACGGTTGCGCCCATCACGATCCCGACGGCCGCGACCGCGAGGGCGAGCTCGTACCACCGTCGGCTCCGGGCGGCGGCCTCCAGTGGATCGCCGACGGCGACGTGGCGGGCCAGCCGGTTGGTGCCGACGGCCAGGAACGCGGCGAGCAGGACCCACGAGCCGATCGAGGCGAGCACGAGCCGGCCCGAGCCGGTCGTCAGCAGGGCCGTCAGCGTGTACCGAACGGAGGTGAGGTAGATCCCGGTCAGGATGACCGCCGTTCCGGAGACGGCAGTCAGGACCGCGAACCCCTGTCCGATAGAGCGGACCGCGTCCGCCGAGAGCCGGCCGCGCCCGATCGCCGGCACGACGACGAGCGCCATCATCACCGTCGAGCCGGCCAGGATCACCGCTGCGAGGACGTGACCGACGACGGCGAGCAGGTACAGCAGATCCATACGGGCACAACGGGCGAGGGCGGAATAACTCGTTCGGAGCGAACGGGTTTTGCCCCTCCCCTCCCAGGGGCCGACATGATCGACCTCGCCGTCGCGAACCGGGCGGAGACGTTCGAGCGGATGGCCGGCCCCCTCTCAGAACGGGGGATCCGGGCCCGACACGTCCCCGTCTCCGGCCGGACGATCGATCTGGGGGCCGAGACGCCGCTCTCGCCATCGGCGGTGGACGTCGGCTTCGTCTACCCCGGCCGGCTGATGGAGGGTGGGGTCGCCGACGCATTGCTCTCGGTGCCGTGGCTCAACGGCCGGGAGGCGGTGGTGACTTCCCGGAACAAGGCGGCCGTCCTCGCCCGGCTGGACCGCGCCGGCGTTCCCATCCCCGACTCGGTGTACGTCTCAAGTCCCGTCGACGGGACGGCGCTCCGGGAGGCGTTCGAGCGGTTCGAGCCGCCGGTCGTGCTCAAACCGAACTCGACGACCCGCGGGATCGGCGTCACGAAAGTCGACGACGTCGACTCGTTTCTCGGCGTCTGTGATTACCTCTCGCTGGTTCACGACTACCGGGCGACCGGCGACAAATCGTTCCTCATCCAGGAGTACCTACCCGGAGCCGTCGACTACCGCGTGATGGTCCTCGAGGGGGAGGTCGTCGGCGCCGTCGAGCGGCGGCTCCCGGAGTCCGCGGTCGCCGACGGCCGGTGGAAACACAACGTCCACCGCGGGGCGACGGCGACGGCCGCCGAGCTCCCCGGCCGCGCCCGGGCGCTCGCCGAGCGGACGGCCGCCGAGCTCGGGGTGGCCCTACTCGGCGTCGACCTGCTCGCGACCGGCGACCGGCTCGTGGTGAACGAGACGAACGCCAGACCTACCATCGACGCGGCCGAGAAGTACGAGCCGGGCTTTTATGACCGGCTCGCGGCGACGATCCGGCGGACGGCCGCGGGCGAACGCGGCTGACCGCTCGGCGAGCGCCCGGGACCGAGGGATCGTCTCAGGCCGTGTTCCGCGCACCGCCGTCGACCAGCAGCGACTCGGCGGTGACGTGGCCGGCCAGATCACTGGCGAGGAAGACGGCGGCATTGGCGACGTCCTCTGGCTGGCCGAGCTTTCTCAACGGGATCGTCTCCGCCAGCTCGTCGGCGTTCTCGGTGCCGAAGACGGGGAAGTCCTCGGTCGTCATCGCGGTCTCGACCTCCCCGGGGTGGATGGCGTTGACGCGGATCCCGTGGGGGCCGAGCTCGGCGGCCAGCGAACAGGTCAGGTTCTTCACCCCGGCTTTCGCCGTACAGTAGGGCGTGAGCTGTGCGTACCCCTGAAGGCCGGCCAGGCTGGAGACGTTGACGATCGCGCCGCCCTCCCCGCGATCGATCAGCCGGTCGGCGGCGATCTGTGAGCCCCGGAACACCGCGTCGAGGTTGATCGCCATCAGCTCGCGGTAGGCCTCGAACTCGATCTCGGCGACCGGCGCCATCGGGCCGAAGATCCCGGCGTTGTTGACCATCACGTCGAGCCCGCCGAAGGCGTCGGCGGCGTCGACGGCCGCCTCGAGCTCCGCGCCATCGGTGACGTCACACTCGACGAACGTCGCCTCGGCGTCGGTCTCCGCCCTGATCCGTTCGTGGGTCGGCGATCCGCCACGCCGTGGCTCCTCGTGGCGGTCGGCGACGACGACGTCGGCACCGTGGCGTGCGAACGCCGTCGAGATCGCCCGCCCGATGCCGCTGGCTCCACCCGTGACGACCGCGCTCTGTCCATCAAGTAGCTGACTCATCGACGGCTATTCGCTCGCCCACGTGGATCATCAATGTTCCGCTAGCCGGTCGGTAATCTCCGTCGGCTACCGCCGTTCGACCGGGGCCGACGGACGCGTCCGAACGGCGAATACTGATCCACGTCCGGACGGAAGGGACGGCATACTCCGGGAAACCCGCCGTTTCCTCGGTCGGTGGCGCGCGGTCGAACCGGGCCGACCGAACCGTTCGTGACGATTCGGCCGATTTTCGCGAAAACGGCCGTCTGGAGGGTCGTGCTAACGAGACTCAAGATAATAATATAACCCTGCAGTCGGTAGGGGCTGTTGACCATGAAAAAGCAAGAGCTCATCCATCTGCACGGACTTCTCGCGGAGGTATCGAACCAGTGTGGGGAGTGGGATGGCGACGGAGTCGACCTCGGAGAGTACGAATCGCTCGGCATTCGACCGACATCGATCCACAAGTCGAAAACAGATCACAAAGCGGCCGTCTTCGCGCTCGCCGGCGGAATTACACGCCACGTACGCGAGGGAGAGGAGACCGAAACGGTTCCGGCAGCCGCCGACTGAAACGATCGAATTCCAGAGAAACTGACTGTCCACTGGCGAGACTGCCCGCCTCACTCGATGAGGTCCTCGAACTCCGGGAGCACGTCGTCGCCGTTTTCGTCCGAACCCCCGTCCGTCGACTCCTCTCCGGACTCGTCGTCCTCGTCGATCACCTCGACGGAGAGCACCTCGAGGGGGATGTTCTCGAGCCGTTGGCCGATCTCCTTGCGTGCGATCCGGGAGGCGTGTTCCTCCCGTTCGACGTTGAAGACGGTCATCTCGAGTTCGAGGGCCACCAGCGCTTCGTCGGCGGCGATGAACGCGGGCGGGAGCTCCTCCCCCGACGGGGAGGTCCGCTCGCCCATGTCGATCTCGACGTAGTTGAGATCCGGGTTCAACATCTCGCCGGTCTTCGAGATGGCGATCCGGATCGCCTCGTCGGGGGTCTCCACGTCGAACACCGGCACCGCGGCCTCGACGACAACTCTGCAGTTCATACACCGATAGTGTGCTGCCAGCAGTATGAACTTTCGCCCGGCCGTTCGGGCCGTCCGACGGCCGCCTCCGGAGGGCACCCGGACGCGGATGACTCCCCGACGACCGTTCGGACGCCCTCCGAAAGGCCAAAGACGACGCCCCCGTCAGGTGACGACGATGGAGACGGGCACGATACCGGTTGCCGAGCTGTCCGGCGGGGTCGACCTCTACTGCACCCTCGAGAGCGGCCAGAGCTACCTCTGGCGGCGGAGCGACGGGGGGATGTACGACGGCCAGCGGGCGCCGGAGGCCTGGTACGAGACCGTCGTCGACGGCGAGGTCGTCCGGGTCCGCCAGCGGGAGGGCCGTCTGGAGTGGGCGTCGACGACCGACGCCGAGTGGGTCCTCAGGCGGCTGTTACGTCTGGACGACGACCTGGAGGCGATCGCCGCGAGCGCACCCGACGAGCTCACCCGGGAGGCCTACGCGAGTCACCGGGGGCTGCGGCTGATCGCCGACCCCCCTTTCGGCTCGCTGATCTCGTTTATCTGTTCGGCACAGATGCGCGTGAGCCGGATCCACGGCATGGTCAGCGCGCTCGCGGAGACCTACGGCGAGCCCCTGACCTTCGACGGCCGGACCGTCCACGCGTTTCCGACCCCGGAGGCACTCGCCGACGCGACCGAGGGGGAGCTGCGCGACCTCGGGCTCGGCTACCGGGCGCCGTACGTCCGCCGGACGGCGGAGATGGTCGCCGACGGCGAGGCCAACCCCGAAAACGCCCGCGAGCTGCCCTACGAGGAGGCCCGGGAGTATCTCACCCGCTTCGTCGGCGTCGGCGAGAAGGTCGCCGACTGCGTGTTGTTGTTCTCGCTGGGATTCGACGAGGCCGTCCCGCTCGACACCTGGATCCGGGGGGCCATCGCCGACCACTACCCCGACTGTGATCGGGGGAGCTACGCCGACACGTCCCGGGCGATCCGCGACCGGCTCGGCGGCGAGCGGGCCGGCTACACCCAGACGTACCTCTTTCATCACCTCCGCACGGGCGAGTAGGGGGCGAACCGACGCGTCGGCCCGTACCGGACACGCTGGCTCCACGGGTGGTGTGCAGGGTGGCCGAGAAGCGTCTGTGTCCCGTCGTATGGGTCGAGGGCGTGGGCACGCAGGCGTCCTCACTGCTCCGCCGGATCCCTGCCCGTTCGCAGTGGGTGGGTTTTTGCCGCTCGCGGTCTTGCGTGGTCGTATGAAGGCATCCATCGACGCCGTCCGCGTCGCGGGCACGCCACAGGGGCCGGTCCCCGTGCTCGTGCTCGCGGTCGACGGCGAGGACGACGTGGTCCCCATCTTTATCGGCTTCGAGGAGGCGACCAGCATCGCCCGCGGCCTCGAGGCCGAGGACATCGGCCGGCCGCTGACCCACGACCTCCTGCTCGACGTGATGGAGGAGCTCGGCGGCCGGATCGACCGGGTCGTGGTCAGCGAGATCGAAGAGCGCGGCGGCGGCGGGACGTACATCGCCGACCTCCACGTCGACACCCCGCGGGACTCGGTCGTGGTCGACGCCCGGCCGAGCGACTCGATGGCCCTCGCCGCCCGGACGAACGCGCCGATCGAGATCACCGAGGAGGTCTTCGAGAGCAGCCGCGAGGACCGCGGGAAGTTCGAAGAGCTAGAGGACATCCGCGAGCTCTCGGAGGCATAGATGGACGAAACGCTCGCGGAGCTGTTCGACGTGATCGAAGACCGGAAAGAACGGCTGCCGGAGGACTCTTACACCGCCTCGCTGATGAGCCACGAGCGCGGGGAGAACGCCGTCCTCGAGAAGCTCGGCGAGGAGACGACCGAGCTCGTGTTGGCCGCAAAAGACGACGACACCGCGGAGCTCGCCCACGAGGCCGCCGACCTCGTCTACCACCTGCTCGTGTTGCTCTCGATGAAGGGAATGGAGCTCTCGGAGCTGGAAGCGGAGCTTCGCGAACGGCGCTGAGTGAGGTCGGGAGGG
>PUPA01000214.1 GCA_003552885.1 Natrialbaceae archaeon | reverse complement strand
CGGTGGGTGCACGCACCAACACGACCTCGTTGCCCGCGAGGAAGGCGTCGCGGATCTCCCGGAGGGCCCGCTCCTGGTTGCCGCGGTAACTCGGCGCGGGAAACTCCGCGAAGATCCGCTCTGGGTTCACCGGTGAACGTACGCGACGGGCGTTCTAAACCCTCCGGAGTCGGACGGTCCGGAACGTGTCGACCGGTCGCCGGGTCGGCTCTCATAGACGACCTGCGATACCCTTTCGGGGAACGCCCGCGAAACGGGGCGTATGGACGAGCGAGAGGGAGCGATCGGGGAGGACGAGCGGAAGGCGCTGCTCGAACGGATCGCCCGGCCGAGCGCGACGATCGGGAGCGAGCTCCCCGAGACGATCACGGTCGGCGACGACGAGCTCCCCCTGGAGGAGTTCCTGATCGAAACGCGGAACGTAGAGGGGATCCCGGCGGAGGCGAAACCCGCGGTCAGGGAGGCGAACCGACGGCTCGTCGCCGAACGCGAGCGGCTGGTCGAGCGACTCGAGTCCGAACCGCTCGACCGGGAGGAGGCCACGGAGGTAGCCGAGACGATCGTCGGCGTCGACCGGGCGACGAACGCCCTCCGGAGTCTCCGGGGGGAGGGCTTCGCCGCGGCGACGAACAGCTCGACGATCGACGATCACAAACGCTGGCTGAGCTTCCTCGACGCCGTCAGGCGGTGAGCTACCTCCCCAGCGATCAAGCCCCCGGAAGCCCTACCCTCGACGGATGACCGACGCAGAGGATCCGCTCCGGTGTGAGACCTGCGAGACGCCCGTCCCCCGCGAGGAGGCCAGACGGACCGAGACGATCGGGGATCTCGACCCGAAAACGTGGCAGACGCTGTGTTGTCCCCGCTGTGGGAACCGGCTAAAGACCGTCTACGTCGGCGACGAGTGAAGCCACAGTTGGGGTTTCCCGGACGCCCGCCGACGGGATCGCGGACACCGTCGTCCGATCAGCCGTCCCCACGCTCCGGATCGAGCGAACGGTTCCGGACGAAGACGACCGTGGCCCACGCGAGGACGGCGAGCTCGGCCGCGAGCACGGCCGGGTGGAGCGTGTGTGTGAGATCGGTAGCGGGGAGCCCGACGGTCAGCCCCACCTCCGACGTCGTCTCCGCGGGCGTCGCCGAGAGGTAGAGGACGTAGTACGGCGTCGCCGAAAGCCCCTGGCTGGTGAGGACGTTCAGGAAGTCGGTGAGGAGGTGGAACAGCCAGCCGATCGAGACCGCGAGACCGCGTCTCCCGAACAGCGTCGAGAGGAGGACACAGACGGGGACGGCGACGACCAGCGAGTGGGCGACGGTGTGGCTGAACGGCGTCACACCGAGCCAGTACAGCGGCCGGTCGACGACGTCCGGGAGGACCGAGCCGGCGACGAGGTAGGCGACCGGAAACCGGCTGTAGGTCCCGAGCAGGTATCCCACGGCCGCGTGCGTCGGGAACATGAGGTGGAGCATCGGTGCTACCGTCGGTCAGCTCCACCGTGGTGCCGGGTCGACGGCGTCACCGTCCCCCGGAGCCGAGGGCCTCGACGTCCGCCGGCTCCGGCTCCTCGGGTAGGGCCTCGATACACGGATAACAGAGCAGCTTCGTGGTGCCGTCTTCGAACTCGAGGCTCAACGCCGTGCCGTCGCTGCCGTCGCGCTCGCCGAACGTCCAGAGGTTCGCGACGCCGCCCGCGACGGTCACCTTCCGACCACAGCCGTCACAGAAGGCTTTGCCCATACGGTGGCTGTGTCGCCGTCGGTCAAAGCCGTTGTCATCGGCGGACCGGAAGACGTTCGGCGTGCCGACGAGTCCTGCGAGAACACCGGCGAGGTTCGACGGGCCGCGTAGGCCGGGCGACCAGCAGGCCGCGTAGATCGAGCGATCAGCAGGCCGCGTAGACGGCGTGGACGGTTCCGTCGGGGCCGACGTGGACGTCGAGCCCCTCGGCGCCGTACCCCGTCCGTACCCCCTCCCCGAACTCCGAGGCGAGCAGGGCGTCGGCGACGTCGTCGGCCAGCGCCGCCTCGTCGTCGTAGGCGTCGATCGGCTCCGCTACGGTCCAGAGGGGCTCGACGAGGGCGGTGTCACCCGTACAGGCCGGGTCGAACTCGCCGAGCGGTGGGGGGGCACCCGGATCGTCGTCGGTGTACTCCTCGACGACGAGGACGGCGTTCAGGTAGGCGGCGAAGCCGGCGAGCCCGTCGTCGTACGTCCGGCCGTCGTCCCCGGCCCGCTCGGCCTCCAGGCGGTCGTGGACCTCGCTCTCGACGAGCTCGAGCTCGAGGTCGCCGGCGGTCGAGGCCTCCCCCGGCGCGTCGGGTGGGGTCGGCGAGCCGATTCCCGGGAGCACGGACGGCGAGACGATCCCGCTCGCAAAGAGGAAGACGATCAGCCCGATGACGGCGAACGCCGGCAGGTACGGCTTCGCGACCTCGAGCCAGCCCGGGACGTCGAGGTCCTCTTCGACGCCGGCGTACTCCTGTTCCGTCTGCTCGAGGTCCGGGCCGCCACAGCGGCTACAGGGGGGGTTGTTCCGCATGTGCTGGCGGCCACAGTCCGCACAGATCCAGATGTACTGTGTGCCGGTGTCGACCGTCTCGATGTCGGGTTCCTGGACGACGGCCTCCTCGAAGGAGCCGTGGCCACAGCTGTCACACGGCGGGTCGTTCTCCTCGTGGGGTTTGCCACACCACTCACACCGCCACTTCACGGTACAACTGCGTGACCGCGGGCGTATAAGCGTACTGAAAGGGGGTGTCGACCCCGATCACCGCCGGATCGGAACGCCCCGCTCTCCGAGGTAGGCTTTGGTCTCCTCGATGGAGTACTCACCGAAGTGGAAGATCGAGGCCGCCAGACCGGCGTCGGCGCCGGCCTCGGTGAACACCTCGTACATGTGCTCGGGGCTCCCACAGCCCGAGGAGGCGATCACGGGCGTGTCGACGGTCTCACAGACCGCACGCGTCAGCGGGAGGTCGTAGCCGTCTTTCGTCCCGTCCCGGTCGATGGAGTTGACGAACAGCTCGCCGGCACCACGGGATTCGACCTCCGCGGCCCACTCGAGGACGTCGACGCCGGTCCCCTCCCGGCCACCCCGTTTCGTACACTCGAACCAGCAGGACTCGCCGTCGACCTCGACGTAGCGTTCGCCCTCGCCGTCGAACCGGCGCCGGGCATCGACGCTGATGACGATACACTGGCTGCCGAAGGCGCGGGCCCCCTCGTTGACGAGCGCCGGACGCTCCAGGGCGCCGGTGGTGATCGAGACCTTGTCGGCGCCCGCCCGGAGGGTCTCTTTGATGTCGTCGGTCGTCCGGATCCCCCCGCCGACGGTCAGCGGGATGAACACCTCGTCGGCGACCGCCTCGACGACGCCGAGCATCGTCTCTCGGCCCTCCGCGGAGGCCGTGATGTCGAGGAAGACGAACTCGTCGGCCCCGGCCTCGTTGTACCGTCGGGCCATCTCGACGGGATCGCCGGTGTACTCGAGGTCCTCGAAGTGGACGCCGGTGTACACCGCCGGCTCCCCGTCCTCGTCTAAGTCGACGTCGATACACGGGATGATACGTTTTGTCAGCCCCATCCGATACCCACTGTTCCCTCCCGGAGTACTAAAGGGGTCCGAACGGCGCTTCAGGAGGATTAAGTGCTCCCGGTGGGTACGGTCGGCCATGGCAGACGATACCGGGACCGACGGCGGGCGGACGACCGCCCCGATGAGTGAGTTCACGAACGGGCAGGGCGCGATCGGCGTCGCCGTCCTCGTAATCGGGCTGGCGCTCGCGTTCGGCGTTCCGCTCGCGCTCGCGACGTAGGTTCAGAAGACGTACTCGTCGTCGTGGCCCATCATCCCGTCGTTCTCCAACCCAGGCTCTTCTTCCTCCATCGGCCCGCTGGTCTTGTACGCTTTGATACCGGTCGAGAGCAGGTCCTCGATGGCCTCCTCCCGGTTGACGAACTCCCCGCGCTCGACCATCTGAGCGATCTGCATCTCGAGGTGTTCCGGTATCGTGATCTCTACTTTCGGCATCTGGATCGGCTTTCGGCAAGGGGGTATTTAGCTCTGACGGGGGCCGGAACCGACGCCGGACGGCGCCCTCGTCGCGTCCGGCCGCGGTCGCTCCGCCGGTCGCCCGCTGTGTCGACCGCCGTCGCCCTCCGGCTCACCGCCACAGCCCTCACCGACTCCCCATCACGGAGTCGATCGCCTCCCGGATGGCCGACTCGGGCTGGGTGATCGACTCGATCCGTCGGCGCATCTCCCGCTGGTCGAGGTAGATGGCGAACGCCAGGATCGTCGGGGGCCAGAGGCCCACGAACGTCCCCAGCCGTCTGTTCCCCCGGACGAAGTAGTAGTAAAGTGACAGTACGACCGACGCCGCCGATGCGAAGAACGCGGGGCCAAAGCCCCCGTCGTCCGCGTCCGGTCCGATCCGCTCTGAGAGCTCCCGTTCTGAGAGCCGTGTGCTCGCCATGCGTCAGTGGGCTCCGTGGGGCGACACTTAGTTATCTTCGGAGTATCGCGTTTCGCGTCCGTTTCGGGTCGGCGGGGAAACCGTTCCGGACGCGACCTCCTCCGGGGAACGGCGGATTAACCGCGGCCGACCGTCCCCCGAGGGTCCCGGCGTCGACACCGAGCGCCAGACATACTTAGGTTCGCCCCCGACGGGTGGACGTGAGAGACGTCACGGACCTCCACGAGGAGTTCGACGGCGACCGGCTTCCGCCGGGACAGCGCGAGACGACGGCGTTCCCGGTACTCTCGAAGGGGGACACGCCGCCGTTCGACCCCGAGAGCTGGGAGTTCACTGTCACGGGCGCGGTCGACCGGGAGCTCTCGTTCGACTGGGAGGCGTTTCGCGCGCTGTCGAGTGAGAGCCAGCGTCAGGACTTCCACTGTGTGACCGGCTGGAGCAAGCTCGGTTGTCGGTTCACCGGCGTCCCGTTTCCCGAACTGGCCGACCGGGCCGGCGTCGACGACGACGCCTGTCACGTGCTGTTCTCGGCGATGGACGGCTACACCACGGACCTCCCGCTCGCGGACTGTCTCCGCGAGGAGGTGCTCTTCGCCTGGTCGTTCGACGGGGAGCCCCTGCCGGCCGACCACGGCGGCCCCCTGCGCGTGCTCACCCCCCACCGGTACGCCTACAAGGGGGCCAAGTGGGTCGACGGCGTCGAGTTCCTCACGGAGCGTCACCTCGGCTACTGGGAGCGCCGTGGCTACTCCGAGACGGCGAACCCCTGGGAGGAAGAGCGCTACGCCTGACGGTGTGCATCCCCCACCGCCGGTCGCCGGGGGTCGCGAACGACGGAGCCGATCGGTCGTGACCGTGATACACGTGTGTAGCCGCCGCCACGGCTCCCTCGACCGATACACACGTGTACACTGGCCGCCACAGCCGCTCCCCATCAATGCACACGTGTGTGTCGGCTACCACGACCGTCCCCACGGGGACGCACGGCTCGACGAGTCGAGGCGGATCGACGGAGGAAAAGGGCCGACGCGGGAACCGAAACGGTCCGGAAACGCGGCCGTCTAGACGTAGTCGATCGCCGGCGGGAGTTCGAGTTTCATCCCCTTGCGCTCGCGGATCTCCATGATCTTCTCGCGCTGGAGGGAGTCGGCGAGCACCTCGAAGCCGGCGT
>PUPA01000058.1 GCA_003552885.1 Natrialbaceae archaeon | reverse complement strand
GGCGGAGGACGCCGTAGTAGGCACCGACGCCGAGGGGAATCACCCCCCAGGCGAGGCCGACGACCAGGTTCTTCACGAACAGGAGCCGTTTGAGCCTGGCCGTCGAGTAGAGCACGGCGACCACGAACGGCAAGACCAGAAAGCCGACCAGCGGGAGCCCGAGAGCGACCGCCAGGGCGACCGCCAGGACGTAGCCGACGGTGCCGACGGCGAGGACGGCCCGGCCGTACCGCCGCGTGAACGCCGCCCTGTCGGGGACGTTCTGTTCGTCCTCCTCGAGGTCGGTCACCCGGTTGAGGCTGTAGACGAAAAGCGTCACCGAAAAGACGATAAACAGCGGCACGGCCTCGAGTTCGAGCCCGACGAGGAGGGCCGTCGTGACGACCCAGCCGGTCGCCGACAGCGAGACGAACAGGTTGCTGTGGACGGCGAGCCGGAGCGCCGGCTCGATCGCCCCGAACCCGCGCCGTGGAGCCGAGAGGAGACGCGTCACCGCCGATCCGCCCCGGCTCCGGGAGACGGCCCGGTCACCGTCTCCACGTTCGTTCCGACGGGGAAAAACGGTCGGGGAGCGCGACGAGCGGGTGTGAAGCCCCGGAGACGAACGGACGGGCGTGTGAACTCCCGTCCGGAGGCCGTTTCGCCGGCCGGTCGGGTCGCCCGTACACCGTCGTGAGGGTGACCGTCCGTCCCGTCGCTCCGGCTGGACCCGTTTCCCTGGCCCGTTCGAGCCTCACTGTGAGGGGGCCGCGGACAGTCCACGAAGGTAGGTCCCGGCGAGGAGCAACCCGAAGAGCGGAGGGGCGATCGTTCCGAGGAGAATCGGAGCCGAGATCCCGACGCCCTCTCGCACGTCCACGACCGTGATCGCGGCCAGTGTCGGCGCCACCAGCGCTGCAAAGACGAGCAACACGCCGGCACAGACGTATCCCCAGGGCCGGCGACCGTGTAGCCAGAGTGCGGCGATGGCGAGTGACGGAACCAGAACGCCGAGGTCGACGACGTAGGTGTGGGCCGCTTCCGGCCCGAACTGCGCGATGCCGGACGGGAGCTCACCTGCGAGCAGGGCAGGAACGACGTCGGACAGCCACATGGACGCGAGGCCAGCTGCGGCCACCCCGAGGAACGCGACGTACAGCCGCGTCGGGATCTCGCCGTGTAGCGCGTCGTACACCTGGACCGCGTTCGTCGTTGTGACGCCGCTGACGAGCGTGAACACGGCGAGGGCGAACAGCGCGACGTAGCCGAGAAAGAAGTCGTTGTAGGCGACGACGAACGCGTAGTGGGTCCACATGTAAGCCATGAACGCGAGCGAACCCAGCCAGACGAGACGTCCACGAAGTGAGCCACGGGACGTCAGCCAGAAGCCGACCCCGAGTACGGGAACGCCGAGACAGAGGATCGTCGCGTCCTGGGCCTGCAAACGAGCGAGTTCGAACCCCGATTCGACGTAGTGTCCGTCTCGAAAGAGACCGAGCACGCTCGACACCACCGCCAGAGACAGGAGGGTCACCGTCGCGGCGACCTCGTACCGGCTCGGCCGACTCATCGCGTGCCGGTACCCCCGGTTCGTCGAAAAAGGTTCGCCACCCCGGATGGCGAGGCCGTGACGGACCCAAACGGTTTTGATGATCTGTTCGGATTTCGAACGCGTGCCGAGAAACGCAGCCGAGAACGTGGGGGACACACGAGACTCCGACGAGCCCGGCCCCACCGTCCCCGCAGACCGGATCGTTGCCCTCGACGCGTTGCGTGGGTTTGCGCTGCTCGGGATTTTGGTGATCAACATCTGGCTGTTCGGGATGCCGACCGTCGCGTCGTTCAACCCGACCCTCTACGGGGAGTTCACCGGTGTGAACTACCTCGCGTGGGCCGTCAGCCACGTGTTCTTCGAACAGAAGTTCGTGACGCTGTTTACGTTCATGTTCGGTGCCGGGATGGTTCTGTTCCTGGAATCGAAGGCGCGAAAGGACCAGCCCGGCCGGCGACTACACCTCTCCAGGACGTTCTGGTTGCTCGTCATCGGCCTCGGTCACGCGTACCTGCTGTGGTGGGGTGACATCCTCGTCTTCTACGCGCTCTGTGGGTTCCTCGTCGTCTGGGTGTGGCGGTGGCGGCCCGGTCGCCAGCTCGTTCTCGGGACGGTCATGTTCGCGGTTCCGTCCGCGTTGTACCTCCTGGTGGGCGTCGGATACCTCTCTCTCGGGACGGAGGAACGAGCCGGTCTCGAGGAGGGGTTGCTCGCGAAGTTCGGCGCGGAGCGCTCGCCCGAACGGGAGATCGAGATCTACCAGGGCGGCTGGCTCGAGCAGATGACACACCGGGCCCCGGTCGTCTTCGAGGCACACACGATCGGCTTCCTCTTCGAGGCGTTCTGGATGCTCGGCGGGCTGATGATCGTCGGGATGGCACTCTACAAGTGGGGGCTCATCTCCAACCAGCGGAGCACGCGCTTTTATCGACGCGTCTTCGTCGGCGTCGGCGGGCTCGGACTCGCGCTCGTGCTCGCCGGGGTGTGGGTGCGCGAGGAGGTCGCCTGGGAGACGGTTCCCGTCCTCACGCTCGCCTTCCAGTTCAACTACTGGGGGGCGCTGTTTCTCGCGACCGGCTATCTCGCGGGAATCATGCTGCTCTGTCGGCGGTTCCAGGAGGGGATCGTCGTCCGGGCGTTGGCCGCGGTCGGGCGAACCGCGTTCACGAACTACCTGCTCCAGACCGTCATCGCGACCTCGATCTTCTACGGCCACGGTCTCGGGCTGTTCGGACAGCTGAGCCGGGTGGAGTTACTGGGGGTGGTCGTGTTGATCTGGGCGATCCAGATCCCGCTGTCGATGTGGTGGCTGGAGCGCTTCCGGTTCGGCCCGATCGAGTGGCTCTGGCGGACGCTCACCTACCGCAAGCGCCAGCCGCTCCGACTCGACTCGTGAGAACACGCGGTCGCCGTCGGCGACGGAGGGGTCGTATCAGTCTCCGCGCAGCCGGTCGACGTGATCGATCCGACGCTGGAGCAGCGCCTCGGTGCCGATGTCGTGGCGCACGCGTAGGCCCTCCTCGCCGGCGAGTGCGAGGGCGTCCTCGGCGACCGCCTCGGCGTCCGCGATCGAGTCGGCGACGCCGACGACGGCGAACGACCGGGAGGTCGTGGTGTAGATGCCGTCCTCGCGCTCGTCGACGCTGGCGTAGTACAAAAGCGCGTCCCGGGTCCCGTCGGCGACCCCGGCGACGGCCGCCTCGTCGACCGTCACCCTCGCTCCCGCCTCCGGATCGGTGGGGTAGCCCGCGGGCACCGCGTACTTACAGACCGTCGCGCGGTCGGCGAACGAGAGCTCTGGCAGGGGCTCGCGGTCTCTGGCCGCGACCAGCACCTCGAGGAGGTCGGTCTCGAGGACCGGGAGGGTGTTCATCGCCTCGGGATCGCCAAAGCGGGCGTTGAACTCGACGACCTTCGGCCCGTCGGCGGTGAGCATGAACTGGCCGTAGAGGATCCCCTTGTAACCCTCGAGGGCGTCGACGGTCGCCTCGAGGACGTCGACGGCCGCTCCGTAGTCGTCTTCGGTCATAAACGGCAGCTCCCGGCCCGCGTCGGAGTAGCTCCCCATCCCCCCCGTGTTCGGCCCCTCGTCGCCCTCGTAGGCGCGCTTGTGGTCCTGGACGGCCGGCGCGGTCCGGACGTCGCCGTTGGCGACGAACGCCTGGATCGTAAACTCCTCGCCGACCAGCCGCTCCTCTAAGACCAGCCGGTCGTGGTCGGAGTCACGGATGTAGGCTTTCCCCTCCTCGGCGGTGACCTGGTCGCCGATCACCTTCACCCCCTTCCCCCCGGTGAGTCCGGCGGGCTTGATCGCGAGGTCGCCGTCGTACTCGTCGACGAACGCACAGGCGGCCTCGGGATCGTCGAACGTCCGGAACTCCGGACAGCCGGGGACGCCGTGTTCGAGCATGAACCGTCGCTGGAAGGCCTTGTCCGTCTCGATCCGGGCCTCGGCCTCCCGGGGGCCGAATGCGTAGACCCCGGCGGCCTCCAAGGCGTCGGCGACGCCGGCCGCGAGGGGTGCCTCGGGCCCGACGACGGCGATCGTCGCGTCGACCTCCTCGGCGTAGGCGACGACCGCCTCCGGGTCGGTCTCAGTGACGCTCTCGAAGTCGGCCGCGAGCCCCGCGATCCCCGGATTTCGGTTGCCGGCACAGGCGTACAGCTCACACTCGCTGTCGGCGAGCGCGCGGGCGATGGCGTGTTCGCGTCCACCCCCACCGATCAGGAGCACGTGCTCTCGCATGGTCGCAAGCGGAACGGGCGGGAGCCTAAAGATTGTCCTTCCGTCGGCCGCGCTTTACCGATTCGACTCCGGTGGCTCCGCTCGGCCGACCGATCCGACATCGACGGCCACGCCCGACCGATCCGACATCGACGGCCACGCCCGACCGATCCGCCTCCAGCGGCCCCATCCGACGAGCCCATCGAGGCACACCGGACGGATTATGTGGCTTCCGCCACGTCGATCGTCCGTGACGACCGGACTCGACCTCGCCGCCGTCTCGCCGATCGCCTGGGGTGGCCTCGCGCTGCTGTGGGCGACTGTCGGGCTGTACGCCGTCGCCGCCCGGGAGGCGGCGCCCGTTGGGACCGACTCCTCGATCCTCTTTGCGCTGGCGCTCGCCGGAATCTTCGGCGCCGGACAGTTCTTTACCGAGGGGACGACGGCGGTCCTCTTCGTCTGGGCACTGGCGATCGGGGCGTGGCTCGCGGGGTATCTCGCCGACGCCTGAGACCCACAAAGGCCTTGTGGGGCCGGCACCCAGCCCGGAGCGATGACGTCGACGACGGCCAGGGCGCTCGCGGGCACCCTCGTCCTCGGGATCCTCGCCGCGGGCGCGCTGTTCGTCTCGCCGTCGGCGACGCTCGCGACCGTCGAATCGGTCGCCGCGGATCCGTACCTGTTCGGCCTCGCCGTCGCGGGACTGTACCTCCTCCGTCCGCTGCTCGCGTGGCCGACGACGCCGCTTGCGGTGGTCGTCGGCTACGGCTACGGCGTCGCCCTCGGCGTCCCGGTCGCACTCGCGGGCGTCGTCCTGACGGCGATCCCGCCGTTTCTGGCCGTCCGGTGGCTCGCCGACGGCGACGGGCTCCCGGGGTCGATCCTCGGGCGGGCGGGCGACGCCGCCACGGGCTACTACGACCACGCGGGGCCGATCCGGGGCGTGACGGCCTCGCGGCTGGCACCGATCCACGCGGACGTCTCGACGGCCGCGGCGGCGGCCGGCGGCGTTCGGCTCCGACACCTCGCCGTCGGGACGGCGGTCGGCGAACTCCCCTGGACGGCTGCCGGGGTCGTCGTCGGCGCCTCGGCGGCGACGGTCGCGACCGCCGGCCTCGGGGAGCTCGGTGCGTCGCTGACGGTCGCCTGTGCGCTCGCGGCTGCCCTCTTGCTCTCTGGGCCGGCCTATCGGCTGGTCAGGGAACGGCCGTTGGGGGGCCAGTCGGCCTGACCGTCCGGCTCGGCGGGCTGGCGATCCCGGGCCGGTGCGAGCGCCGTCGAACCTGCCCGGCTCACAGAAACGGGTCGCTACAGTCGACGATCACGCCGTGTTGTGGACAGACGTACTTGCAGTGACGTGAGTACAGCGGCGCCTCACAGTACGGACAGCGGGGTCGGTCGTTGCCGGTCAT
>PUPA01000230.1 GCA_003552885.1 Natrialbaceae archaeon | reverse complement strand
GCGAGGGTCTCCCCGATCAGCGCCATCTGCCGGTGGACGAGAAAGACCCCCACCACCGGCGCGACGACCCCGACCAGCGCGCCGGTGGCGATCGACCGCCAGACGAACGTAAACCGGAAGACGTTGGTGCCGAGGTAGAAGTCGAGCCACATCCCCGCGATCATGAACTGCTCGAAGAGGGTCGCCGCCGTCGCGTCGAGCCCGGCGGGCAACGGGGCGAACCGCAGCCAGTCGAGGACGATGAACGCGAGCATCGCGACCGCGATCGCCCCGGTCGCGGCGACGGCGAGGAGCTCGACGCGCTCTCTGGTCGTGTGACTCGCCAGCCAGCCCGCCTGCAAGCCCGTCTTCACCGCGGCGCTCTCGTCGGTGTCGAGGCTCATGGGTGATCGTGTTCGACGACGCCGTGTGCCGCGCCGTAGGCCTCGGTGAGCGCGTCGCTCTCGAGAAAGGAGACGGTGTCGCCGTGGTGGTACAGTCGTCGGTTGATACAGGCGACGGAGTCGACGTGTTTGGTGAGGACGTCGATGTCGTGTTCGATGAGGACGATCGTGATCCCTCCACGGTTGAGGTCGTCGAGCAGGTCGTAGAACCGCTCGCGCGAGTCGGCGTCGACGCCGACGGTCGGCTCGTCGAGGGCGAGCAGGTCGGCCTCGGAGGCCAGCGCCCGGGCGATGAACGTCCGCTGGCGTTGGCCCCCCGAGAGCTGGCTGAGCCGTCGGTCGGCGAGGTCGGCGATGCCGACCGTCTCGAGGGCGTCGGCGACGGTCTCGTGGTCGGTCGTCGAGAGCCGTCCGCGGCCGACGTGGGCGAACCGACCCATGGTGACGACTTCCCGGACCGTCGTCGGCATCGCCTCCCCGCGGTCGGTCGACCGCTGTGAGACGTAGCCGATCCGTTCGCCGTCCTCGAAGGCATCTGCCGGCTCGCCGAACAGCTCGACGCGGCCGCTGTCGGGGCGTTTGATGCCGAGCATCAGGTGCAACAACGTCGTCTTCCCGGAGCCGTTCGGGCCGATGAGCCCGAGGAAGCCTCCGGCGTCGAGCGAGAGGCTGACGTCCTCGACGGCGACTTTCTCCCCGTAGGCGAACGTCACGTCCCTGACGTCGACGACCGTCTTCACGGCGTCACCTCGTCGACCGACCGGTCAGATAGCGCTTTCAGCCCGTCCACCGCGGGGCCGACCCGTTCCGGCACGCGTAGGCCGGCCGTACGCTCACTCCGCATCGAGTGCCCGTTTCAGCGAGGGGATGTTCACTTCCTCCATCTGTTCGATCCAGCCCCAGCCGTTCGCCTCCCACTCTTCGGTGGTTCCCTCGGCGGGGCTGAGCGGGGCGTGATCGGTCGCCGAACTGTTCTCGATGAGCAACTCGACCATCCGCGGCAGCTGATCGTCCGGATCGGGCGACTCGAACGGATCGTAGAGGACCGTCTCGATCTCGTACTCGTCGATCACGTCGACGAGGCCGGCGACGTCCTCGAACGACTCGGCCGCGTCGGGTGAGACGCCCACGGGCGTCCGCAGCTCGAAGCCGTAGCGGTGTTCGACGTACTGGTAGGAGTCGTGGCCGGCGAAGACGGCGAACCCGCGGTCGGCCGACTCGACCATCTCCTCGAACGCCCGGTCGACCGCGTCGAGACGCTCCGTGTAGGCCGCGGCGTTCTCCTCGTAGACGTCGGCGTTCTCGGGGTCTATCTCCCCGAACTCCGCCGCGAGGTGATCGACGATCCGGCCGGCCAGCACGGGGTCGACCCAGACGTGGGGATCGATGAACTCGTCGGCGGCCTCGCCTTCGACCTCCTCGACGGCGTCGACGGTGATCCCGTCATCGCTCGTGTCCCAGAGCACCTCGTCGTCGTGGCGGAGCTCGAAGACGAGCAGCGTCCGGCCGGGCTCCTCGCCGGTGAGCTCGACGGTGTCGCCAGTCGACTCGATCGCGACGTGTCCGTCGGGCGCCCCGTCGGCGAGCCGGGCGTCGAGGGTGAGCTCCTCGCCGAGCGGGACGGTTTCGCCGTCTCCGTCGACGACGACCGCCTCGATCGGCACCGTCTCGCCGACGGGCACGTCCGGCAGCTGCTCGTGCCAGTGGTCGACGTGCCAGTAGGCGGTCAGCTCGCCGGTCCGGCCGTCGATGACGTCGAACTCGCTCGCCTCGAACGTCTCGGGGTCGAGCTCGTAGTCGTCGGCCGGCTCCCGTGGGAGCTCCCGGTCGATCGAGAGGAAGTGGTCGCTCACCGTCGCCATGCCGTCGATCACGGCGACGTCGCCCTCGCGTTCGAGCTCGCTCGCGATCTCTTGGGCCCAGGAGAACTCCGGCGTGTCGAGGTAGACGAACGCGTCCGTGGAGGCGATCTCACGGGTCAGATCGCCGTCGGGCTCCCAGCCGTGGCCCATCTCCCCCGTCGTGACCGGGTTCTCGAAGGTCGCGAGGTCGCCGGTGATCTCCTCACACCAGTCCCACAGCGCGAAAAAGGCGGCGTACGCCTCCAGGGCCTCGCCGTCGCCGTCACCGTCACCCCCCTCGGGCTCACTGAGACAGCCGGCGAGCGCTACCGTCACGCTGCCCACACCGGCACCCAGCACCGAACGGCGCGTATACTCCATACCGAGAGGTCGGCCCCGATCGATAAAAACGTTATTATCGAGGAGTGTTCCGTTATTAACTCCTGTCGAGCGACGTCGGGTGGGTGCCAGGCCGGTCAGTCGGAGGCGTCACAGACCAACACGGGGAGGTCGGTTCCCAGGACGACGTCCTGTGTCGTGCTCCCGAAGATCGCCTTCCCGGTCGGCGACCGTTTGCGCGCGGCGACGACGATCATCGCGGCGTCGTACTCGACGGCCGCGTCGAGCAATCCGGCCGCGGTCTCCCCGCTTCGTTCGTCCAGACGCACCTCCACGCCGGCGTCCTCGAGGCGCTCTCTGGCGCGTCTGACGGCCGCGACCTGACTGACCGACGCTCCCTCGGGGTTCGAGTCGAACGAGTGGATCAACACGACGTCCATCCCGTCACGGCCGGGGATCGAGAGGAGCCCGTCGGCCAGCGCTCTCGCACGGTCCTCGTCGGTGTCGATTCCGGCGACGATCGTCGACATGGTCGGCAACGACGGCCAGGTGACACATAGCTGTATCGGACTCCCGTGGCGTCGTCCGTTGCCGTCTGCCCGTGCTCTCGGCTCCCGACCGATCGTCCCGGGGACCGAGCCCGGATCGGGGCCGCTCCTTTCGACGCCGTTATGAGTCGTCCATCTGAATGGGAGCCGAACGCCTCACGCGGGCGTCCCCGATCCGAATGGACTGGCACTACCGTCACACGGTGCTCGCCCTCTGTACGTTCGCGTTCTTCGCGACGATGGTCGCACGGCTGGCGATCAGCCCCGTCGTCCCGGAGATCACCGCCGACCTGTCGATCACCAACGCGACGATCGGGGTCGCGCTGACCGGGATGTGGATGTCCTACGCCTTCTCCCAGTACCCAAGCGGCGTGCTCGGGGACCGGTTCGGCGAGCGTCCGATCGTCCTCGTGGCCGTCGGCGGGACGGCGGTGATGAGCCTCGTGCTCGCGGTCTCGCCCGTCTTCGCCCTCTTCTCTCTGAGCGTCGTCGTCCTCGGCGCGGTCGCCGGCTTACACTACAGCGTCGCGACCGCACTATTGGCGCGCACGTTCGACAACATGGGAACCGCGATCGGCGTCCACACGATCGGCTCGCCCGCCGCGGGCCTGCTCGCGCCGATCGCCGCGGCCTGGATCGGGACGCGCTACGGCTGGCGGCCGGCGGTGGCGGTCGGGGCGGCGATCGCCTTCCCCGTGTTCGTGCTGTTCGCCTGGCGGGTCCGACCGACCGAGCCGCGTCGCCCCGACGACCGGATGCGCGATCGGTTCGAACTCGAGCCGCTTCTCGAACTGCTCTCGCGGCCGCCGATCGCGTTCACCGTCCTGATCGCGGCGGTCGGTGCGTTCGTCTGGCAGGGGACGGCCTCGTTCCTGCCGACCTTCCTCGTCGAACACCGCGGTCAGTCGACGGCGGCCGCCGGCGTCGTCTTCTCGGCGTACTTCGTCGTCCAGGCGCTCTTGAAGCCGCCGATCGGCGCGGTCTCCGACCGCTACGGCCGGGACGTCGTCATCGTCGGCTGTATGATGACGACCGCGGCCGGACTCGCGCTGTTCGTCGCCGTTCCCGGCACGCTCGCGGTGGTCGGCGCCGTCCTCCTGGTCGGAACCGGCCTCGGCTGGGCCTCGGCGGTCGAGCCGCGGTTCATGGACAACCTCTCGGAGGCCGAACGGGCCGGGGGGTTCGGGCTCGTGCGGACGGTGTATCTCACCGTCGCCTCCCTGGGGTCGGTCGCCACCGGGCTGTTCGCGGATCTCTTCGGCTGGGCGACCTCGTTTCTCGTCCTGATCGTCCTGCTCTCGGCGGTCGGCGTCGCGGTCGCGGCCAACTGGGTACTGGACCTCGGCTACTGATCGATGTGGGTACTGGACCTCGGCTACCGATCGATGTGGGCGCCGGACCTCGGCTACCGATCGATGTGGGCGCTGGACCTCGGCTACCGATCGATATGGGCGCCGGACCTCGGCTACCGATCGATATGGGCGCCGGACCTCGGCTACCGATCGATATGGGCGCTGAATCCCGGATCGGTCGCCGCGACCGACGGCGACCGGGTGCACTCTCCTCGGTTGGTCACCACTACCGTTCGAGGGTGCCCCGCTCTCTGACCTCGAGGATGAACGTGACGTTCCGGACGATCTCCTCCGGGGTGGTTTCCTCGTCGGAGTCGTACAGGTCGCTGATCCGGTAGAGCACGTTCGCGAGCTGTTTGCTCTCGCCGGTGTCCCCGCGGACGTCGTCGGCGATCTCCCGGAGCAGGGCGACCCGTTCGGGGTCGGCCTCGAAGCGATCGGCGTCGTCGGCCCTCGCGCCGTCCTCGCTCATCCCGATCCGTCGGGGACGGGGTCTTCGCCCTCAGGGCCGACGTCGAGCCCGCCCGTCGGTGCCCCCTCCTCGGAGGGGGCACCGACCGCGTCCCGGCCGCCGTCGTCCCCGGCCGCGACCGCCTGTCGGTGGACGACCCCGACGTTGTCTGCGACGTTTCGCGTCAGCTCCCGTAAGGCCTCGCCCGTCCCGCTTTCCTCATCGAGGACGGCCGGCTCGCCGCTGTCCCCACCCTCCCGGACCCGCGGGTCGAGCGGGATCGATCCGAGAAACGGCATCTCGTGGACGTCGGCGAACGCCTCGCCGCCGCCGGCGCCGAAGATGTCGTGGTGGCTCCCACAGTCCTCACAGACGAACGTCGCCATGTTCTCGGCGATGCCGAGCACGACGGTGTCGTGGCGGGCGAACATCTCGAGGCCCTTGCGGGCGTCGTCCAGGGCCACCTCCTGGGGAGTCGTGACGATCACCGCGCCCGTGACGGGCATCGTCTGGAGCATCGTCAGCTGGGTGTCCCCCGTTCCGGGCGGGAGGTCGACGACGAGGTAATCGAGGTGGCCCCACTCGACGTCCTCGGTGAGCTGGGTGATCACCTTGTGGACCATCGGTCCGCGCCAGATGACGGGATCCCCCTCCCCGACCAGGAAGGCCATGCTCATCAGCTTCACCCCGTACTTTTCGGGCGGAACGAGCGTCTCCTCTGCGGTGGCCATCGGGGGCTCGTCGGCGTCGACCATCCGTGGGACGTTCG
>PUPA01000180.1 GCA_003552885.1 Natrialbaceae archaeon | reverse complement strand
GATCGTCTGACGGAACTCCTCGGACTGGAGGATCCGGTGTTCCTTTCGCAGTCCGAGGTAGACGGTGTAACACATGAGCAACAGGATCACCGCGAACGGCAGGCCGGTCGTGATCACCGCGGTCTCGAGTGCGGCGGCGCCGCCGCCGATCAACAGGACGGCCGCGACCGCCCCCTCGGTGGTCGCCCAGAAGACGCGCTGGGCCCGCGGCACGTCGTGTTTGCCACCGGAGGTCAGGTGGTCGATGACCAGCGAACCGGAGTCAGAGGAGGTCACGAAGAACGTCATCACCAGCAAGGTGGCGACCGTAGCCGTCAGGATCGTCAGCGGGTAGAACGTCAGCATCTCGAACATCGCGACCTCCTCGCCCTGAGCGACGACCGTCTCGCTCAGCCCGCCGGCGAGTTCGATCTCGGCGAACAGCGCGGCGCCGCCGAACGTCGACAGCCAGAGGAACGAGAACATCGCCGGCAGGATCAACACCCCGAGGACGAACTCCCGGACGGTCCGTCCGCGCGAGATGCGGGCGATGAACATCCCGACGAACGGGGACCACGCGATCCACCAGCCCCAGTAGAACACCGTCCAGAACCCCTGCCAACCCGCCTCGCCGTGCTCGCCGGCGTACGCGTCCGTGTAGAAGGCCAGGTCGGGGAGTGCGACCAGGTACGCCCCGAGGTTCTGCGTGAACCCGGACATGATGTACAGCGTCGGACCGACGACGGCGACGAAGCCGAGCAGTCCGAGCATGAGATAGAGGTTGAGCTGGCTCAACCGCTTGACACCGCCGTCGAGCCCGGCCGCGACGGACAACACGGCGATCGCGGTGATAAACGCCAGCAAGGCGACCTGCGGGCCGATCCCGACCGGCACGTTCGCGCCGGCGACCTCGGTCCCGAGGAACTCGAGGCCGGCGTTTATCTGGGTGACGCCCAGACCCAGCGACGTCGCCAGCCCGAACAGCGTCGCGAACACCGTCACCAGGTCGATGACGTGACCCGGCCAGCCGTAGATCCGCTCGCCGAGAAGCGGCCAGAAGATCGACCGGAAGGTGAGGGGTAGTCCGCGATTGAACGAGAAGAACGCCAGCCCGAGCCCGACGAGGCCGTAGACGGCCCAGGGATGAAAGCCCCAGTGGAAGAACGTAAGCACCATCGACGCTTCGGCGCTTCCCTCGGCGTTGCCGAAGAACGGTCCGGCGTCGGCGAAGTGGAACATCGGCTCGCCGACGCTGAAGAACATCAGCCCGATCCCCATGCCGGCGCTGAACAGCATGGCCATCCAGGAGAAGTCGCTGAACTCCTTGTCGGCTTCCACCCCGCCGATCCTGATGTTACCGTACTTGCTGAACGCGAAAAAGAGGATGACGAGGATGAAGATGTTCACCACGAGGATGTAGAACCAGCCGAACGTCGCGTTGATGAAGTCGAACACCTGACCGAACGCCCAGTCGGCGGTCGCGGGATCGTTCTCGAGCTCGTACGCCTCGCTCGTCACCTCCAGACCGATCAGCGAGGCGATGTCCTGGAAGAAGATCGTCGCCACGATGAAAAAGGCGATCAACGCGAGCGAGATGGGGAAGACTATCGGATGGACGTCGAATCCCCACTTGACGATGTTCGTATCCCCCGGCGATCGGTCCGACTCCGGGTGGAACAGCTCCACCTGGAGCCCGTCGGACATCTCGCCGACTTCCTCGTCTTTCTCTGCGCCCCCCTCAGCCATGCTGTACCCCCCGTTTTACCGTCGTGAACGATCGTGTCTCGGTCATAGTTGGGTTCTCGTGATAGGTGGTCCGTGACAGCTCACGAACGACGCCTTCGACCCCGCCGCCCGCGGTCGGCTCTGCTATCGACTGTCATGCTGCACAGCCTATACCATGGTGCCCCACTATCAGTCATAAACATTCGGGTTGAATTATTCGATCGTTTATATAGGTAGCGGCAAAATATGTCCTAACCCGACGCTCCGTCCGTGTGGATCAACCGACCACGTCGACGTCGTATCCACCCTCGGCGATGGCGTCGACGACCTCCGCCGCGTGGTCGGCGCCGGAGGTCTCGATCCGGAAGATCAGATACGCTTCGCCGACGTTCAGCCCCTCTAAGGCGCGGTCGTGGCGGACGGTCTGGATGTTCGCCCCGCGTTCGGCGATGATCCCGGAGATGTGTTCCATCTTGCCGGGACGGTCGTCGATGTGGACGCGCAGCCGGAGCAGCTGTTTTCGCCGGGTCAACGCGTGGATCACGACCTCCATCAGCGTCGTCATGTCGAGGTTCCCCCCGCACAGAAGCGCCAGGACGTGTTCGCCGGTCACGTCGAGCTCGTCGCTCAACAGCCCGGCGACGGCGGCCGCGCCGGCGCCCTCGACCACCTGTTTGGCCCGCTCCATGAGCAGGAGGATCGCGTCGACGATCTCCGCGTCGTCGACCGTCACGACCTCGTCGACGTGGCGCTCGACGATCGAGAGCGTGAGCTCGGAGACGCCGCCGGTGGCGATGCCGTCGGCGATCGTGTCGACCGACTCGAGGGTCTGGGGGGTGCCTTTCGCTAAGCTGTCGACGATCGTCTGGGCGCCCGTCGCCTGGACGCCCACGATCCGCACCTCCGGGCGCAGCTCCGCGAAGGCGGTCGCGATCCCGCCGATCAGCCCGCCGCCGCCGATCGGGACGATCACCGTATCGACGTCCGGACACTCCTCGGCCATCTCGACCCCGAGGGTTCCCTGGCCGGCGACGATCGCGGGATCGTCGAACGCGTGGACGAACTCGCCGCCGGTCTCCGCGGCGAGCTCCCGCGCGTACGCGGTCGCCTCCCGGAAGTCGTTGCCCACGAGCTCTACGTCCGCGCCGTACTCCCCCGTCGCCTCGATTTTCGTCTGTGGGGCGGTCTTCGGCATCACGACCGTCGAGTCGACCCCGAGGGTCGTCGCCGCGAGCGCCACTCCCTGGGCGTGGTTGCCGGCACTGGCGGCGACGACCCGGTCGAGCTCGCCGTCTTCGAGCTCGCTTGCGATCTTGTTGTACGCTCCTCGTGGTTTGAACGAGCCCGTCCGCTGGAGGTGTTCGAGCTTCAGCGAGAGGCGGTCGGCCTCGGCCATCGCCTCCAGGGAGCCCGGCCTGACGACTGGCGTCCGCCGTATCAGCCCCGACTCCTCTAAGCGCTCGCGGGCCGCCTCGACGTCGGCGAACGCCACCGGGGCGCTCACGGCTCGGCCACCTCCTCCCCGCGTAGGGTCGGCCGGCAGCGGTCTTCCTCGGGCGGGGCTGACCGACCGGAGCTCACGGCTCGATCGGCCCCTCCTCGCCCGGCAGGCTCACCGCCACCCCCTCGCGCAGGGCGGCGGCTTTCACCGTGTTGTACAGCAACATCGTGATCGTCATCGGGCCGACCCCGCCCGGCACCGGCGTGATCACGCTCGCTTTCTCCCTCGCGCTCTCGAACTCGACGTCGCCGACGAGCTCGTAGCCCTTCTCGGTGTCGGCCTCGACGCGGTTGACGCCGACGTCGATCACGACCGCACCCTCGCCGATCATCGAGCCGTCGATCAGCTCTGGGTAGCCCGCGGCCGCGATCACGACGTCCGCCTCCCGGACCTTCGCCCCGAGGTCGTCGGTCCGGGAGTGACAGACCGTCGTCGTCGCGTTGCCACCGGGGGCCTTCTGGATCAACAGGTTCGCCATCGGCTTGCCGACGATGTCGGAACGGCCGACGACGACGGCGTCTTTCCCCTCGGTGTCGACGTCGGCGGCCTCGAGCAGCAGCTGGACGCCGTGGGGGGTACAGGGTTTGAACCGGGCGTCGCCGGCCACCAGCCGGCCGACGTTCTCGGGGTGGAAGCCGTCGACGTCCTTGCCGGGGTCGATGCTCCGGAGCACCCGACGCTCGTCGACGTGATCCGGGACGGGCATCTGCACGAGGATGCCGTGGACCGCGGGGTCGTCGTTCAGTCGGTCTACGGTCTCGAACAGCTCCCCGGCGGGGGCGTCGGGATCGATCTCGTGGTGGATCCCCTCGATGCCGACCTCCTCGCAGGCGCGGGCTTTCATCGAGACGTACGTCTCGCTCGCGGGGTCGTCGCTCATCAACACCGTCGCGAGCCCGGGCGTGATGCCCTCGGCCGCGAGTTCGTCGATGCAGTCGGCGAGCTCCCCGCGGATCCGGTCGCCCACCGCGTTGCCGTCGAGGACGTGTGTCACGGCCACCCCCTCGCCGACGTACTGTGCTCTCCGTGTCCGTTCGTGGTGTTCCGGTCGTTCATGATCGGTCGAACCCGGCCGCACCGGGTGACACCGTGAGATCCCCCGGCCCGCGTAATCAATCCACGGGACGGCCGCCCCGGCCCGCCCGGACGGACGGCTCACTCCACAACATCTCTCCGAACTGGTAGCTGTAGTTGCCGGCGCGGACGTCGGCGGCCGCCGCCAGCACGCGCCGTGGGCCGGAGTACCAATCTCCCGTGTGTACTCTCCTGAGGGGCTGAAACCCTCGATCTGCCCGACGGCGTGGTCGCCGTATTCCGGCGTTTTAAGTGGGGAGCTACCGTCCTCATCGACAATGGCAGATAACCAGCCACCACGAAGCGAGAAGCGCCACCCGAACTACCCGAGCGTCGATCAGTCAGACCGGGTGCTCCCGAGGAACCTGCGCCAGACCGGCGACGCGGACGTCCAGATGCTGATCTCCACTCGCGTTCGCAAATCGCCGTTCTGGCACCTCTCGGTCGAGGAAGGCTGCTGGCGGGCGACCGTCTACAACCGGATGTACCACCCCCGGGGGATGATCGAGCCCGAGGACGGCGGCGCGATGGCCGAGTACGACCTGCTGGTCAACCACGTGACGCTGTGGAACGTCGCCGTCGAGCGTCAGATCCGCGTAAAAGGTCCCGACGCCGAGGCGTTCGCCAACTACGTCATCACCCGCGACGCGACCGAGATCGAGCCGATGCACGGCAAGTACGTCATCCTCTGTAACGAGGACGGCGGCATCCTCAACGACCCGATCCTGCTTCGACCCGGGGAGGAGGAGTTCTGGTTTTCGATCTCCGACTCGACGCTGATGCAGTGGCTCCAGGGGGTCAACGTCGGCGAGGACTTCGACGTCGAGATCGACGAGATCGACGTCTCCCCGATGCAGATCCAGGGGCCGAAATCCGTCGACGTCCTGGTCGACGTCGTCGGCGAGGAGGTAGAGGAGATCCCCTACTACGGGCTGATGGAAGCGGAGGTAGACGGCTGTGAGGTGCTCGTCAGCCAGACCGGTTTCTCCGGGGAGAAAGGGTTCGAGATCTACGTAAAAGACTCGATGGAGAACGCCGAACGCGTCTGGAACCCCGTGATGGAGTCGGTGCGCGACCACGGCGGCGACGTCATCGCCCCCTCCCACCACCGCCGGATCGCGGCGGGGATCCTCTCGTGGGGTCAGGACATGGACCACGAGACCTCGCCGTTCCAGGTCAACCTCGGCTACCAGGTGCCCGACGACAAGGCGGCCGACTACATCGGCAAAGCGGAGCTCGAACGCCAGCAGGCGCTCATCGACGACGGCGAGTACCCGTTCACCCACAAGCTCGTCGGCCTCAAACTCGCCGGCGAGCCGATCAGAGACTACGCGTCTGACTTCTGGCTCGTCTCCGATCCCGAGACCGGCGAGGAGTGTGGCTACGTCACCTCCCCGTGGTGGAACCCCGAACT
>PUPA01000005.1 GCA_003552885.1 Natrialbaceae archaeon | reverse complement strand
CGTCACGAGTTGGAATGTGACCGACAATAAGTCGGTCTAAAAAGAGGATTCGATACCAAAGGTATATAGTCCCGGGCGGATTCGAACCGCCGTCAACGGCTCCAAAGGCCGTTATGATTGGCCACTACACCACGGGACTGCGTCCGTGGGTTGGCCTACGGCGTACAATAGTGTTACTTTTCGACCCCCCGGATCACGGAGTAGGGGGCGGTTACTCCCCCGAAGCTCCCCTCCGTGAGTCGGTTTCACACCATCCCGAGTACGTGTACGATAACAATGTACTCCGTCGGTCAGGTACGGCCTGATGTTCCGTCGATTGCTCCTCGGCGACCGGCCAGCCGATGACTACGAGTGTCGCGCCTGCGGGGAGCGGTTCGAACTCGACAGGCAGGTGTGTCCGACCTGTGGCTCGTTTCGGATCGCCCGCGTGGAGTACGAAGACCTGCTCGCCGAGTGAGCCACCTGCTGACGAGCGGCCGACCGCGGCTACTCCCCGCCGGGTGCCTCGAGGAAGACACAGCGATCGGCTTCGGCGTCGAAACAGTCCGGACACTCCGGTCGGCGGTCGATGATCGTATCGAGGCGTTCGGCGACGGTGTCGTCGATGACGCTCTCGATCGCGCGGGCTTCCTCCCGGAAGCGTTCGACCTCGAGGACGTTCGCGAGGAACCGTTCGATGATACAGTACGTCTGGAGGGCGTGGTGGGCACGTTCGAGCCCCTCGTCGGTCAGCCGTGTTCCCTTGTACTTCTCGTGGTCGACGAGCCCCCGCTGTTCGAGCTTCCCGATCATCTCGTTTACGCTGGCCGGGCTCACCTCGAGCATCTCCGCGAGCATGCCCGTCGAAGCGGGCCCGTCCTCGAGACTCTGGGCGAGATAGACCGCCTTCAGATACTGATCTGCCGTGTTCATCGTCGATCACCGCAGTTCCCGTCGCGTCCGATCATGCTCGTCGGTCCATCAGCTCGGTCACTTCCTCGGCGCCTTCCCGCTCTTCCTCGCGGATCTCCCGGAGCGTCCGGAGCACCCGCTCGCGGTCGACCCCGAAGGAGACCTCCGAGGCCTCGATGGCCTCGATCAGGTCGTCGTAGAACTTGTAGGCGGTCTCCTCGCTGCACAGCTGATCGTAGAGGACGCCGTCGGTGTCCGCCGGCGGGCCGTAGCGGGCGGCCACCAGGTCGTTGATCTCGTCGTACGGAACCGTCTCGGCGTCGAGCTCCTCGATCAGCGCCTCGAGCCGCTCGCGGTGGTCGGCGGACTCGACGCCCGCCTCCGCGAGCAGCTCCTCTACCTCCTCGTCGACCTCCGCGCGTTCGGACTCGGGAAGCGAGTCGAGGTGGTGGGCGGCGCGTGACTCGACGACCTCCTCCAGGACGACCGCGATCTGGAGCAGCCTGGTGAGCTGCTGGTCGGTCGAGACGCGTTGGCCCAGGCTCATACCACACCGTCGGTGGTCGTGATACTTAACGGTCCCCCTCCGGCGGCGGTCCCCGGCGGGGGTGTCACGCCGATCACCGCGGCCGATCGATCGCTCGACGCACTCCCTGCGGCCGGCCGATCGCTCGACGATCACCACCGACCGGGCGCTCGACGATCACCACCGACCGGGCACTCGACGACCCGGCCACCGGCCGATCACTCCACGATCGCCACCGGCCGATCACTCCACGATCGCCACCGGCCGGTCGCTCGAGAGGAGGACGTCGAGGCTGGTGCTCCCGAGGACGACTTTCGCCACGCCGGATCGCTTCCGACCGCCCATGACGATCTCCCGGACGTCGCGCTCCTCGGCCAGGTCGACGATGTGTGCGGCGACGTTTCCCCCCTCGGTGTGTCGTTCGACCGAGACGCCCGCGTCCTCTATCGCCTCGGCGGCGGCGACCGCGGCGCCGACCTCCTCGAAGTCCTGTGGCGGCGCGCCCGCGTAATCGCGCTGGGGAAAGACGTGCAACACCGTCGCGTGAACGTCCTCCACGGCGTTCGGCAGCGAGGTCACGTACTCCGCCTGGGCGAGCGCGTACGATTCGTTCCTGTCGACGGGGACGAGCAGCTCGTACATCGTCTTTTTACTCGGTGTCGACGTGCATGTAAATTTCTCACCACGTCCGATAACTCCCCGGCCGATGACCGTTTTCGGGTAGTGGCAGTTCGAGCCGTGGCCGGTCCAGAGGGCCGTGGTGTCGATCCGGGACGCGACGACCCGCAGAGAGGGTCGGACCGACAGCCTCTTTCGGGCTCCGGCTCCCACTCCGACCATGACCGACTACTTCGAGGTCCACGGGCGGGACGGGGCCGCCCGGCTGGGCGAACTCCGGCTGACCGACCCCCTGGGGACGCCGGCGCTCGTCGACGACGTCCTCGACGACGCCGGCTCGCTGTGGCCGACCGACCGGGAGCTCCCGGACGGCGACGACTCGCGGTTGACGGTGCTTCCCCACCGGGGGTTTCCGGGTGGCACGGAGGCCCGGATCCAGGAGGCGTTCGCCGTCGATTACCCCGACGTCGACTACCCGAGCGTCGCCGTCGTCTCGAGTGAGAGCCCCGAGGATCACGGCACCGACGCCTACGTCGTCTCCGACGCCGGCTCGTTCGTCGACCACGGCGCGGCGCTCGTCGAGGCCGTCGTCGCCGTCCGGGAGGCGATCCCGCCCGACACCGCACTCTACCTCTCGGGGGTCGCCACGCCCCGGAACGTCGCCCTGCTGGCGTACCTGGGAGTCGACCTGTTCGACACCTCGCGGGCGGTCCTGAAAGGCACGCAGGGGAAGTATCTCACGACGGAAGGCGAGTACTTCCTCGAGGACCTGACGGAGCTGCCGGCACCCCGGACCGCCGAGACCGATCCCGAGGCGTTCGATCGCGAGGACTGTGTCGAACACAACGTCGCCGCCCTCGAAGCCGAGCTCTCGATCGTCCGCCAGCGGATCCGCGACGGCCGCCTCCGGGACTACCTGGAGGGCCAGGCCCGCCACGACCAGCCGCTCACCGCCGCGATGCGCGAGCTCGACGCCCAGTGGGCGTACCTCGAGGAGCGAACCCCGATCCTCCGGGAGGCCGAGCTCACGGCGGCGACCGAGGACACCCTCCGTCGCGTGGAGATCCAGCGTTTTGCCGACCGGGTCACGAGCCGGTACCGCAACCGGTTTTCGAACCCGCTGGTGCTCGTCCCCTGCTCGGCGAAAAAGCCCTACAGCGAGTCGAAGAGCCACGCACGGTTCCACGAGGCGATCGGCTGGCGGGCCCACCTCGTCTCGATGACGAGCCCGATCGGCGTCGTCCCACAGGAGCTCGAGACCACGTATCCGGCCCAGCAGTACGACGCCGTCGTCACGGGCCGCTGGTCCGAAGACGAGAAGTCGTTTGTGAGCGACGTCCTGGGGCGCTATCTCGAGCGAAACGAGTACCCCCGGATCGTCGCCCACGTCCCGGGGGAGGGCTACCGCGAGATCGTCTCCCGGGCCGCCGACGAGCTCGACCTCGAGGTCACCTACACCGTCGAGCGTGGCGCCCACCCGACGGACGGGGCGTCGCTGTCGGCCCTCGAGGAGACGCTCTCGGGCGAGCTGAAGTACTCCAAACGCGAACGCGAGCACAACACCGTCCGGGCGGTCGCCGATTACCTGTTCGGCGACGGGGCCGGCGACGAGCTCTTCGAGGGGATCCGGACGACGGGTCGTCACCCCCGCCTCCAGGTCAGAGACCGTGAGGGGGTCCAGCTGGCGACGATGGTTCCCCAGTACGGCACGCTCTCCTTTACCCTCGAAGGCGCGAGACGGTGGGTCGAGAGCCTCGTGCCGGTCAACCGCGTCGAGATCGACGGCTTCGTCCCCCACGGCAGCGTCCTCGCGCCGGGCGTCGTCGACGCGGACGAGGGGATCCGGGTCGGCGAGGAGGTGATCGTCGACGGACCGAAGGCGTTCGGCGTCGGCCGCGCGGAGATGTTCGGTCGGGAGATGGTCGAGAGCAGCCGCGGAGTCGCCTGCGAAGTGCGCCACGTCGAGGAGAAGTGAGCCGCCGAAACTGCCACCTCGAGGGGAAGCGAACCGTCACGTCGAGGGGAAGGTCCACCACGGACCGACAGGGGTTCCGATCGGTCCGTTCTTCCGAGATACTGTCAAAACGTAAATAAATATTATGCCCTCACGTGACCTCCGTACGTGTGGAGATACTCATGTCCGAATCCACCACGAGAGGTGCGTCGAACGGAGTCTACACGCTACAGAAGGGCTGGCGAACGCTCGCGCTCGCCGGCGGCGCCGTCGCGTTGCTGGGCGTCGTCGCCATCGCGTTCCCGCTCGCGACGGGACTGTCGGTGAGCGTCGCACTCGGCGTACTGCTCGTCGTGGGCGGTGTAGTCCACGGCGTCCACGCCTTCTCCGCCCGGGGCTGGAGCGGCGCGCTCTGGCAGCTCGCCCTCGGCGTCGTCTCAGTGTTCGCCGGGCTGGCACTGGTCGTGAACCCGATACTCGGGCTCGCGACGCTGACGCTGCTGGCGATCGCGTACCTCGCAGTCGAGGGTGTCGCGGAGCTCGCCGCAAGCGTCAGGATGTCCGGCGAGGAAGGACGGCTCTGGATCGCCGCCAGCGGCGCGATCTCGCTCGTGCTCGCGGCGTTGCTCTGGCTCGGCTTTCCGGCCACCGCGGCGTGGGCTATCGGCCTGCTGGTCGGTCTGAGCCTGCTCTCGACCGGGCTCTCGATGGCCCTCGTCGCCGTCGCCGGCCGGGGGCTCGAGGACGTCACGCCGGCGGCCCCCGATCCCCGGCGGTCGTAGGTTGGGGACTCGAGGACGCCCGACTCACTCCGAGAGCGGGGAGTAGTTCGGCGCCTCGTCGGTGATGACGACGTCGTGGGCGTGACCCTCGGCCTGGCCGGCCGGCGAGACGCGGACGAACTCCGCACGCCGTTTGAACTCGGGGATCGACTCCGCGCCGACGTACCCCATCCCCGACTGCATGCCGCCGGCGAGCTGGTGGAGCTCCGACCGGAGCGTCCCCTTGTACGGCGTCGCGGCCTCGACGCCCTCCGGGACGTACTCGTCGTCCTCGGGATCGTCTCTGAGATACCGGTCGCCGTCGCCCGACTTCATCGCACCGACGCTGCCCATCCCGCGGTACTGTTTGTACTTCTTGCCGCTCATCGTGACGACCCGGCCGGGGGCCTCGTCGGTACCCGCGAAGTACGAGCCGAGCATCACCGCGTCCGCGCCGGCTGCGACCGCCTTGATCGCGTCCCCGGAGTACCGGATGCCGCCGTCGGCGATCACCGGCACGTCGTGTCGGCCCGCGACGTCGGCGACCTCGGCGACGGCGGTGACCTGTGGCATCCCCGCCCCGGAGACGACGCGGGTCGTACAGATCGAGCCGGGGCCGATACCGACTTTGATGCCGTCGGCGAAGCCAACGAGGTCCTCGGCGGCCTCGCGGGTGCCGACGTTGCCGACGACGACGTCGGCGTCGACCGCCGCGGCGATCTCGCGGGCGCTGTCGATGACGTTCAGGTTGTGTGCGTGGGCACAGTCGATAAAGAGCACGTCCGCGCCGGCCTCGTCGGCCGCGGCCGCCCGGTCGGTCTCGAACGGGCCCACGGCGACCCCACACCGTAGTCGCCCCGACCCGTCCCGGGCGGCCTGTTTGTACTCCCGACGCTGGAGGATCCCCTGCATCGTCACCAGCCCGACCAGCAGGTTCTCGTCGTCGACGACGGGGACGCGTTCGAT
>PUPA01000006.1 GCA_003552885.1 Natrialbaceae archaeon | reverse complement strand
CTCGCCGGCGTCGACGACGTCGTCTGTGACGGGCGAACGGCGCTCGTGACGGGCTCGACGAGCGGGATCGGGCGCGCCGTGGCCCTCGCGCTCGGCCGTCTCGGAGCGGAGGTGATCGTCCACGGCCGGAACGTGGACGCCGGCGCCGACGTCGTCGACGAGCTCGGGGACGTCGGTGCCGAGGCGACGTTCGTCCGGGCTGACTTTTCGGATCCGGAGGACGTCCGGGAGCTCGCCGCGACCGTCCGCGGGCGAACCGACGGCGTCGATCTCCTCTTTGCCAACGCCGGAGGTCTCTTCCGGTCGGGACGGCTCACCGACCTCGGCGTCGAGTACACCTTCCACGTCAACCACCTCGGTCCGTTCTTGCTCACCGCCGAGCTGGCCGGCCACCTGACCGAGGACGCCCGGGTCGTGACGACCGCGTCGGCGGCCCACCGCGGCGTGTCGTTCGATCCGGACCGGGTCGAGCGCGTCGACTCGTACTCCTCGACGTGGGCCTACGGTCACTCGAAGCTCGCGAACGTCCTCTTCGCGCGGGAGCTCGGCCGTCGACTGTCCGACGCCGGCCGGTCGATCCCCTCGAACGCCGTCCACCCCGGAGCGATCCCCGGCAGCGGCTTCGCCCGCTTTCTCCCGCGTCCGTTCCCGTCGCTCGTCGCGCGCCTCGAGGCCCTTCCCGGCGTCACGTCGGTCGCGGACGGCGCCGCCGAGTTGCTGTACGTCGGGCTCTCGCCGCGGACCGCCGACGTCACCGGCCGGTACTTCGCCGGCCAGTCCGAGCGGGTGCCGTCGTCGGCCGCGACGGACGATCGCACGGCGCGACGCCTCTGGGAGTACAGCGTCGACCGCCTCGACCTCGACGAACCCGTGATCGACGGCCCCTCGACGGCGGGGTGACGCCCAGCGGGCGAAAGCGTCGGGGGCGAGCGGACGTCGGGACGCTCACAGGACCCGGAGTCGGTAGCCGTCGACGGCGCTCTCGTCGGTGACCCGTCCGGCCTCGACTGCGGCGTCGAGCAGTTCGGCGACGAACGCCTTTGGCACCTCGACACCGATGAAGTCAGAGCCCTCACGCGCCGTCGTCAGCCGTGCCATCGTCCGGCGGGTGCCGTCGTCGTTGTAGATGCTGCCGACGCGATCGCCGTCGCGTAAGAATCTGAGGGTCACGTCGGTCGGCTCGATCGCCTCGAAGCTCACCTCGAACACCCGATCGTCGTCCTCCAGCCGCGCGAGCATGAGACCGTCGTGTTCGGAAACAAACGTCTCCATACCGTCGGTACGGGCCCGGAGGACATAACCAGTCACGCGACACCGGGCCGGTCAGCCCCGACGGATCCGGCCGGCACGCACGTCGATCGTCCCGCCGAAGTGTGCCAGCGGTTCGCCGTCGGGATCGTCGAATCCGTTGGCCCGAAAGAGGCCGTTCTCCCCGACGTCGACCCACGCGGGGGCGAGCTCCCAGGGCTCGTGGGCGACGTCGCCGTGGTAGAGCCGCCCCCGACCGTCCGCCGTGTAAAACCGGTACCGTTCCGTGAGAAACGCCTCGAGCGATCCGGGCTCCGGCGTGTCGAACCCCCCGTCGGGGCCGTACCGGGCGTCGAACGGGGCCGGTTTCGCCCCGCGCGACCGGCGGCGACTGCGAAACGAGACGACCCGATCGGTTCCGGTGCCCCGCGTTTCGACGTCCATCGTCGCCCGGTAGTACGGCAGTCGGAACAGCGAACGGGCGACGCCGACGCCGAGGCGGTCGTCGGCGTCGAGGTTGAAGAAGTAGACGCCGGGCGTCCCGTCCACCGTCACGTACGTCCGGAGGTTGAGCTCGCCGAAAGAGCGGCCGATCGGCGATCCCCTCGGTCGGACGTCGTCCATCACGAACGGGACGACCCCGAGGTACGCGTCCGCCCGGTACGTGTCGACGGCGACGCCCGCCGGCAGCCTGCGGGCGAGGAGGGCTGGATCGACCTGCCAGTGGGCAAAGAGCAGGTCTCGCCACCGCATCGACAGGAGCGCTCGCACGCTCGAGTTTGGGACCCACCCCGTTTCCGGGTTTCGGTGCCGGAGGGAGTCCACCCCGTCCCGGTGTCGACGGCGACGTGTCCGTCGACCGGTCACTCCTCGTCGAGTTCGAGGTAGGGTCGCCTGACGACGAGCACCGGGCCGACGGAGCGCTCGGCGATGAGCTCGGAGGGATCCCCGAAGATCCGGTCTCTGATCGACGGGCGGCTCTCGCCGACGACGGTCACGTCGTGGTCCTCTGCGACCTCGGCGATGGTCTCGAGCGGACGGTCGTCGACGACCACGGTTCGGCGGATTCGTTCGCCCTCGGAGCCGATCCCGGCGAGCGTCTCCGCGGCCGACCCGAGGAGCGCCTCGGCGTCGTCGACGGCTTCGGGCTCCGAGGCGACGTGGAGGAGCGTGACCTCGATGTCGGTTCCGGCGACGAGCGTGCCGACGAGCCCGACGATGTGCTCTACGTTGACGTTGCCACGGATCGGCACCAGCAGCCGGTCGATCGTCGGCGCCGCCCTGAGCAACAGGATCGAGTCACACGACAGCTCGACGGCGATCCGTTCGAACGTCTTCATCGGGTCGTGGGTGAACACGAGCCTGCTCGTCACCGGGGCGCCGGCCGCCTCGAACGCCCCGACGACGTCCGCGAGCTCGTTCTGTGCGCGCTCTTCGAACTGCATTCGGGCCTGGCCCGGCGCCGTCTGTTCGGGGATCTCGTGGTAGCCGAGCACGACGACGGACACCGAGGCCAGCGCCTCGACGACCGCGTCCGGCACGGCCTCGCCACGGAGGATCTCTACGGGGACGAGCACGCGGTGGCCGTCCCGGGGTGGCGTGTCGTCCCCGTCGACTGGCTCCTCTCCGTTCGCGGACGGTCTCCCGTCCGGTGGCTCCTCGCGTCCGTCCGACGGCCTCTCGTCCGGTGGTGTCTCACTCATCGCCGAACCCTCCTTTGAGACGAACGTCTCGAGCGTAATAGAGATACCAGCCGAGCGCGCCGGCCATGACGACCAGGCCGACGGCCTGTGAGCTTCGCTGCATGAACCCGATCAGCGCGAAACTCGAGAGCGCGCCGACGGCGGGGACGACCGGATACCCCGGCACGGTGAAGTCGGGGTCGTACCAGTCGGGATCCTCCCGGCGGATGACCAACAACGCGATACAGATCAGCCCGTACATCACGAGGTGAAGGAAGGACGCGACCTCGGCGAGCAGCTCGGTCTGGCCGGTGGCCACGAGGGCGACCACGGGGCCGCCGACGAGCGCCAGCGCGACGTGGGGCGTCCCGTACTTCAGGTTGATCCGGCTCGCCCCCGCGGGCACGATCGCGTCGCGACTGACGGCGTAGAGCGCCCGAGAGGCCGAGAGGATCGAGGCGTTCGCACTCGAGAGCGTCGCGAGCAGCCCCGCAAAGAGGATCGCCACCGCGCCGGGGACGCCGAAAAACTCCCTGGCGACCTCGACGATCGCCGTCTCGCCGGCGTCCTCTAGGGCCGCGCTACCGATCGCACTCGTGGCGACGAAGATGGTGAGCACGTAGAAGATCCCGACGATGACGACCGAGCCGACCATCGCGAGCGGCAGGTTCCGACCCGGATCGGTGATCTCGCCGGCGACCGTCGCGACCTGGGCGAAACCCAGATACGACGTGAACACGAGCGCCGCGGTGGTCAACACCGGCAGGTAGCCCTCCGGGGCGAACGTCCCGGGGACGGTCTCGGCGCCGAAGACGCCGACGGCGTCGAGCAACCCGTAGAACAAAAACGCACTGAGCAACAGGAGCAGCAAGGCGACGATGACGTTCTGTAAGGCGGCCGTGTTCTCCGTCCCGGTCACGCTCATCGCCGTCAGCCCGACGCCGACGGCGACTCCGAGGACGACGACCATCGTCCCGCCGCCGACCGGGACGCCGGCCTCGGCGAGGGCCCCGACGGCGTACTCGCCAAAGCCCACGAGGTAAAACGCCGAGGCGAACACGAGCCCCAGCCAGAGGCTGATGCCGACGATCGCCCCGTAAACCGCGCCCATCCCGCGGGAGATGAAGAAGTAACCGCCGCCGCTCTTTGGCATCGCCGTCGCGAGCTCGGAGGTCGGGAGCGCGACCAGCAAGGCGACGACGGCGCCGACCGCGAAGGAGGCGGCGGCGGCCGGCCCGGCGTTTCCCGCGGCGAGCCCGGGGAAGACGAAGATCCCCGCACCGATCATCGTCCCGACGCCGATCGAGAGCCCGCCGGCCAGCCCGATCGTCCGCTCGAGTTCGGTGCCGCCCTCGTGGCGGGTGGCGTCCTCGGTGACTGTCCCCGACTCCGGAGCCGGGGGATCCGTAGACATACCCCCGTGATTTCCCCGGAGCCTGAAAAACCGGTCGGTTCCCCGAGCCGTGTCGACGGCTGGCGTCCGGGGTGTCGATCGGGTCGGTGGGTCCGGGCGTCGGTCGGGTCGGTAGGTCGGGTCGGTGGGTCGGGTCGGTAGGTCGGGTCGGTGGGTCCGGGCGTCGGTCGGTAGGTCGGGTCGGTGGGTCCGGGCGTCGGTCGGGCCGGTGGGCCGGAGCACCGAACTCTGTTAGTGTGTGGTTATATTACAACCCATGGTATCGTATGTAAGAACTCATATTATAGGAAGATTCATGTAGCCGGTCCCGCTACCGGTGGGTAATGGCAGTACAGCAGCCCCCATCCGAACCGGTGTACAGCTGTCCGAACTGTGGCGGTCCGATCAGCTTCGCCCACCAGGCGTGGCAGTGTGAGGAGTGCGGCCACGCACCGAGACACGCGGCGGACTGACCGACCGCGCGGTCGCTACGCGAGGTCGTCGAACGTCGGTCGGTCGGCCCCTCCGGGGAACCCGTCGACCGCAACCCGGATCTGCTCACCCGACTCCATGTCTTTTACCGTCACCTCGTCGTTCGCGAGGTCCTGTTCGCCGACGATGACGACCGTCTCGGCGTTGATCGAGTCGGCGTACTCGAGCTGTGCGCCGAACGAGCGGCCGGCGACGTCGGTCTCGACGACGTGTCCGCGCTCGCGCAGGTCGCGGGCGATCCGGGCCGCTTCCGGGCGCGTGTCGCCGACCCGGAGGACGTAGTAGTCGGTCGTCACCGCCTCCTCGGGCCAGACGCCGGCGCGCTGACAGAGCAACGAGAGCGTCGCGTGGCCGGGGGCGACGCCGACCGCGGGCGTCGGCTGCCCGCCGAAGGACTCGATCAGGTCGTCGTACCGGCCGCCGCCGAAGATCGACCGCGAGACCTCCCCGGTCGAGTCGAAACACTCGAAGACGACGCCCGTGTAGTAGTCGAGTCCGCGGGCGGTCTCGAGTGAGATCGTACAGTACTCGCGGGCGCCGAACTCCTCGGCGGCCTCGAGGACGTCCTGGAGGTTGGAGACGGCGGCGTCGACCCGTTCGGTGTCGGCGAACGCCCTGACGTCCTCTAAGTCGCCGCTCGCGATCAGGTCGTCGAACTCGGCGGCCTGGTCGTAGGTGAGGCCGGCGTCGACCAGCAGGTCGTGGTACTCCGCGGCCGTGATCTTCGCCGACTTGTCGACCGCTCGGATCGCGTCGTCGACCGCGACGTCGGCGTCGTAGCTCTCGAGGACGCCGCCGAGGACATCGCGGTGGGAGATGCGAAACTCGAAGTGCTCGTCGGTCAGCCCCAGACTCGTCAGTGCGTCGGCGGCCCACGCCAAGATTTCGGCGTCGGCTTCGGGCTCCGAGGAACCGAAGATGTCGACGTTGGTCTGGTAGAACT
>PUPA01000183.1 GCA_003552885.1 Natrialbaceae archaeon | reverse complement strand
CGTTCCGTACGAGGCGGGTCGGGGGATAGAGGAAGTCGCCCGCGAACTCGGCCGGGATCCAGGGGAGTTCGTCAAGCTCGCGTCCAACGAGAACCCCCACGGCCCCTCGCCGGCCGCCGCGATCGCGATCCAGGAGGCCGCCTCGACGGTGAGTTCGTACCCGAAAGCCGCCCACGCCGATCTGCGGGCGGCGGTCGCCGACCGATGGGGGGTCACGGACGGCCAGGTCTGGCTCGCAAACGGCGCCGACGGGGCGATCGACTACCTCCACCGGGCGGCGCTCGACCCCGGTGAACGGATCCTCGCACCCGACCCCGGCTTCGCCTACTACGCGATGAGCGCCCGCTTTCACCACGGGGGGGTCGACTCGTACCCGTTGAGCCGCGAGGACGGCTTCGAGCAGACGGCCGACCGAATCCTCGGGAGCTACGACGGCGAGCGGGTGGTGTACGTGACGAGTCCACACAACCCGACCGGCACGACGATGGACGTGGCCGCGATCGAGCGGGTCGCCGCGGGGACCGACGACCGGACGCTCGTCGTCGTCGACGAGGCCTACGGCGAGTTCGCCGACGGCGAGAGCGCAGTCGGGTTGATCGAGGGGGACGACGCACGCGAGGACGTCGCCGTCTTGCGGACGTTCTCGAAGGCCTACGGCCTCGCGGGCGTCCGGCTCGGCTACGCGCTCGTCCCGGAGGCGTGGGCCGACGCCTACGGCCGCGTGAACACGCCGTTCGCCGTCAGCGAGGTGGCCTGTCGGGCCGGACTGGCCGCCCTCGAGGACGCCGAGCACGTCGAGCGGACGGTCGAGACGGTCACGGAGGCCCGACGGTACGTCCGCGAGCACGCCGAGGCGGGCGTCTGGCCGAGCGAGGGGAACTTCCTGCTCGTCGACGTCGGCGACGCGGGCGCCGTGACCGCGGAGCTCAAAGAGCGTGGCGTGATCGTCCGGGACTGTACGAGCTTCGGGCTCCCCGGCTGCGTCAGGATCACCTGTGGCACCCGGAGGGAGACCGAACGCGCCGTCGAGACGCTCAACGCGGTCCTCGCCGACGGGATCGGCGAGCCCGGACCGGGGCCGGACGGCGACCGAGCCGAGGTGTCAGACACGTGAGGGTCGCGGTGACGGGCACCCCCGGAACCGGGAAGACCACCGCGACCGACCGGCTGGAGACCGACCTCGAGGTGATCCACGTGAACGAGCTCGTCGACCGCGAGGGGCTCGCCGTCGGCGTCGACGAGGAACGGGGGAGCACGATCGTCGACCTCGAGGCGCTCGCCGACCGGCTGGTCGACCGCGAGGACGTCCTCTTCGAGTCCCACCTGGCTCACCACCTCGCCGCCGACCGCGTGGCGGTGTTGCGCTGTCACCCCGGTCGGCTCCGCGAGCGGCTCCGGGCGCGTGGGGAACCGGAACGGACCGTCGAGGAGAACGCCGAGAGCGAGGCGCTCGACCTGCTCCTCGCCGAGGCCGTCGAGCGCCACGGACGGGGATCGGTGTACGAGATCGACACGACCGACCTGGAGCCCGCGGCGGTCGCCCGCGAGCTCGCGGGCGTGGTCGACGGCTCGCGCGAGCCGAGCGCGGGCGAGGTCGACTTCCTCGACGCGCGATGACCCTCGACAAGCTTCGCCCGTACGTCTCCGGGGCCGTCGACCCGTTCGTCCGGGGGTTCGACCGTGCCGGGCTCGGCCCCGACGCCGTCAGCGTCCTCGCGTTCGGGATGGCGGTCGCGGCCGCGGGCGCGTTCTACCTCGGCGGAACCGCAGACGCCATCTGGTACGTCGTGGCGGCCGCGCTCGTGCTCGCCAACGGCTGGCTCGACGTCGTCGACGGCGCGCTCGCCCGCGAGCAGGGGGTCGCCTCGCCGGCCGGCGACCTCCTCGACCACGTGCTCGACCGGTACGCCGACATCGTCGTCGTCGCCGGCATCGCCGCCGGTGAGGGCGCGTTCTTGCTCGGTTTCGCCGCCGTCACCGGCGTCGTGATGACCTCCTACCTCGGAACCCAGGCCCAGGCGGTCGGCCTCGACCGGGTGTACGGCGGGCTCGTCGGCCGGGCCGACCGGCTGGCGATCATCGGGCTCGTCGGCGTCCTCGCGTACGCGCTGCCGGGGGGCTACGGCGGGCTCTCGGTGGTCGCCTGGCTGCTCGTCTTCCTCGCGGTCATCGGCCACCTGACGGCACTCCAGCGGTTCTACTACGCCTGGCGGGCCCTCGAGTGACTCCGGTGGCATCTTGACCTCGCCCGCGTGAACGCTCCCACACCACCGACCGTCGGGCCCCCCTCGCCCGGGCCCGTCACCGACCCCGCGGGATCACTCCCGGGCGTCCGACTGGAGACGCTTCGTCGTCTCGACCAGCGGGTGGCGGGCATAGTCGACGACCTCGACGTCGACCAGACTCGAGAGCCCTTCCTTCTCGGCGGTTCGGGCCATTCCGAGGTCGATCTCGTGGTCGATGACGACGACGTAGGCGTCCATCTCGTCGATCCCCAGCCGGTCGGCCGCCATCACCCGGTGGTGGCCGTCGGCGAGCAACAGCGTTCCGCCGTTGTCGATGACGACGAGCGGCTCCGCGAGCCCGTGTTCGAGCTCGTACCGTCGCCCCTCGAGTTCGTCCGCGTACACCCGGCTCTGGGTCGGGATGAGCTCCTCGAGGACGACGGTGCGTCGTTCCTGGTGGAAGCCGGTGTCGTGGATGTTCTCTAAGGTCTCGATCAGCTTCAGCACCTTCCCGGGGGTCGCCCGTTCGATCTGTGAACGGATGACGTCGGAGTTCGAGATAATGCCCACGAGGTTTCCCGCGTCGTCGACGACGGGGAGCTTTCGGATCCCCGACCGGAGGATGACCCTGGCGGCGTCGGTCACCTTCATCTCCGGGTGGGCGACGATCAGATCGGTCTCCATCACCTTGAAGATCCGATCCTCGGGGTCGGCAAGGAGGAGATCACGCGCGCTGACGAACCCCTGGACACGGCGGCGTTCACAGACCGGAAAACCGCTGTGGTCGTCGCTCTCGGCGATCCGGCTCGCGACCTCCCGGACGCCGGCGTCCGGCGAGACCGTCACCACGTCCCGGGTCATGTACTCCTCGACTTTTGGTTTCCGGCCGTCCGACCCAGCCTGCATGTCCGGAGCTGACGCGACGGACGCGCAAAAACCCTGCCACGGCCGTCGATCGAAACCGGCGGCTTTTACGCCCGCGGCCGAGTGAGTGTACTCATGAGCCGCGAGGAGTTCCCGACGGACCGTCCCGCGGTGGTGACCTGTGGGTTGCCCTACGCCAACGGCGACTTGCACATCGGCCACCTGCGGGGGTACATCGGTGCCGACGCGTTCGACCGCGCCCTGGAGGCGCTCGGACAGCAGTCAGCGTACGTCTGTGGCTCGGACATGCACGGCACGCCGGTCGCCGTCAACGCCGAACGGGAGGGCGTCGATCCGGAGACGTTCGCCCTGCGCTGGCACGAACGGTACGAGGAGACGTTCCCGGAGTTCGGCGTCGACTTCGACAACTACGGGCACACCCACGACGCGACGAACGTCGAGACCACGGTGGAGATCGTCCGCACGCTCGAGGAGGAAGGACACGTCTACGAGCGGGAGATCCAGGTCGCCTACGACCCCGACGCCGACCAGTACCTGCCCGACCGCTACGTCGTAGGCACCTGTCCGTACTGTGGGGCCCACGCCAGGGGCGACGAGTGTGACGAGGGCTGCCAGCGCCACCTGGAGCCCGGCGAGATCGAAGAGCCACGCAGCTCGATCACGGACAACCCCGCCGAGTACCGCGAGCGGAGCCACCGGTTCTTTCGTGTCTCCGCGTTCGAGGAGTTTCTCACCGAGTTCCTCGACGGGCTCGAGGGGACCTCGAACGCCCGCAACCAGCCCCGCCAGTGGATCGAAGACGGCCTGCAAGACTGGTGTATCACCCGCGATATGGACTGGGGGATCGACTACCCCGGCGACGACGACCTCGTGCTGTACGTCTGGGTCGACGCCCCGATCGAGTACATCTCCTCGACCAAGCAGTACAGCGAGGGCGCCGACGAGTACGACTGGGAGGAGGTCTGGACGGGCGACGGCGAGATCGTCCACGTCATCGGCCGGGACATCATCCAGCACCACACGATCTTCTGGCCGGCGATGCTCGAGGGGGTGGGCTACAACACCCCGCGGGCGGTCGCCGCGACGGGCTTCATCACCATCGACGGAAAGGGGCTCTCGACCAGCCGCAACCGGGCGATCTGGGCCCGGGAGTACCTCGACGAGGGCTTTCACCCCGACCTCCTGCGGTACTACCTGACGACGACCGGCGGCCTCCAACAGGACGTCGACTTCACCTGGACGGCGTTCCAGGAGAAGGTAAACGGCGAACTCGTCGGCACCGTTGGCAACTTCCTCTACCGGTCGTTGCTCTTCGCCCACCGCAACTACGGGGGAACGCCCGACGCGGAGCTCACACCGGAGGTGCGCGCGCGCATCGAGGACGCGACCGAGGCGTTCCACGAGGCGGTCAACGACTACTCGCTGCGGGGCGTCGGCCGGGCTGCCGTGCGCCTCGCACAGTTCGGCAACGAGTACATCCAGCGCAACGAGCCCTGGAAGCTCACGGACGACGAGCCGGAGACCGCAGCGCGAGTGATCCGTGACTGCGTCCAGATCGCGAAGGCCGTCGGCATCCTGATCTATCCGATCGCCCCCGAGAAGGCCCAGCGGCTGTGGGAGCAACTCGGCGAGGAGGGGACGGTCGCCGACGCCGTCGTCGAGGACGCCCTCGGAGCCCCAGCCCGGAGCTTCGGGGAGCCCGGGGAGCTCTTCGAGAAGATCGAAGACGACCGCGTCGAGGAACTCGAGGCGAAACTGGAGGCGAAAATCGAGGCCGCCGCGAACGACGCAGAGCCCGCAGGCGAGGACGAGACCGGGACGGACGCCGAAACCGAAAGCGACGAGTCGGGGCCGGACGAAGCCACCGGTATGACCGACACCGACGGGCTCGAGCCACTCCGTGAGGAGCGCATCAGCTTCGACGACTTCCAGGAACTGGACGTCCGCGTCGGGCGGATCGAGGCCGCCGAGGGGGTCGACGGCGCGGACGACCTCGCGCGTCTGGAGGTCGACGTCGGCTTCGAGACGCGCCAGGTCGTCGCCGGAATCAAACGGCTCCACGACCTCGAGGAGCTGCCCGGCGAGAAGTGCATCCTGCTCGCGAACATGGAGCCCGCCGAGCTGTTCGGCGTCGAGAGCAACGGGATGATCCTCGCCGCCGGCGAGGAGGCCGACCTGCTGACGACCCACGGCGACGCGGAGGTCGGCGAGAAGGTCAGGTGAAAGTCGACGCGGACGGCGTCGAGACGGCCGGGAGTAACGTCTGAGTGACGAAACGGTGGGGGTAACGCCGGTGGTGACGGGACGGCCGGAAGTGAACGGCACCCTCGGTGGTGACGAGACGGCCGAGTGTACCGTCCGGGGAGGCGAGGCGGACAAGGTGGGCGGTATCCTCGAAACTGGTGCCTGCCACGAGGGCTTTGTCGCGCCGGGACGTACGGGACACGGATGAGGGAGTTCGTCTTCGCCCTCGAGTACGACCCCGGGGCCAACCCGGTCGCGGACGTCCTCGAGGCCAGCCCCGAAACGACGGTGCGATCGCTGTCCTGTCACGTCACGAGCGACCGCCTCTGGCGGGTCGACCTCGCCGAAGGGCCCGAGCTCTCGACGCTGGAGGCGGCCTACGACGACCGGACCTACTGTGCGGACTGTCTGGTCACCGACGACTGCGG
>PUPA01000030.1 GCA_003552885.1 Natrialbaceae archaeon | reverse complement strand
TTCTCGTTCGACGACCACCGACACGCAGGCCGGAGACGGGAACGGAACGCCGCGGCGCTGGTCTCGCGGTTCCGGCGGGCCTGCCGGCGCCGGGCCGGCGCCTACGACCACGACGTCGTCTCCCTCAGCGGAGGGCTCGACTCCCGGTCGGTGCTCGCGGGCTACCACGTCGAGGGGCTCTCGCCGGTCGCCGCGACGATGGAGTCGTCGGCGTACGTCCCGGAGTCGGACGTCGAGATCGCGGGCCGGCTGGCCGCGGACTTCGGCGTCGACTGGCGTCGGTACCCCCTCTCTCACCCGAGCGGCGCCGACCTCGAGACGCTCGTCCGATCGAAGAACGGACAGATCGGGCTCCGGACCTCCTTTATCCTCGAGTTCTTCCGCCAGCTCGAGGGCGACTTCGGCCCCTCGATGGCGTACATCACCGGCGACGGCGGCGACAAGACCCTCCCCGACCTGACGCCGGCCGGCCGGCTCGACGACGACGAGCTCCTCGAGTACCTGCTCGCCCACGAGAGCGTCCTCGAGGTCGAGACGGTCGCCGAACTGGTCGACGAGCCGGCGGCCTCGATCCGACGGAGCGTCCGCGAGCACGTCGAGAGCTACCCCGAGCGGAGCGCAGCCGGGAAGTACGTCCACTTTCTGCTGTACGAGCGCGGGGTCAACTTCTTATTCGAGGGCGAAGACCGGAACCGCCAGTTCTTCTGGAGCGTGACGCCGTTTTATGCCCTCCCGTTCTTCCGGTACGCGATGAACTGTCCGCCCGAACAGAAGCGTCGGTACGGCCTCTACCGGGCGTTTCTCGAGGAGCTGGCCCCGGAGGCGGCCACGCGAGTCCACCCGATCTACGGGGCGCCGCCGTCGAGCGGTCGTCACGCGCTCGCCGCGCTCGTCGACGACCTCCTCTCGCGGTATCCGGCCCTCCTCGAGACGATCAAGCCGCTGATCAAGGCGGTAAACGACCTCGACACCGAGTCGACGGACACGACCGCGACCGTCGACTGCATCCACGGCCAGCTCGAACGCTGTGAGGCGGTCGGCGACCTCTTCGACGAACGGGCGCTGCGTCGGTTCCTCGCCGAGGAGCACGACGCGTGGGCGACCTACCGGCTGTTCGCGATCACCTCCTTCGTCGACGACGTCCACTCCGACCCGAGCGTCCTCGGGAGCCACCGGAACGCCGTCTTCGCGTGAGTCGCGGGAGCCACCGGAACGCCGTCTCCGTGTGGGTCGCAGCGTACGTCCGGGTCGTCCTCGTCCGGGGGCTGGTGTCCATCCGGGAGGACACCGGTGTCGGTCGGAAACACGTGCCGGAGTTGACTGTTGGTCGCGAGATTTATCACTACCTATCACCATTCACCGAGCGTGTGCGTGACCGATGACGAAAACGGAGTGGGTCCGGCGTGAGTGACGGTCCCGAGGTGCTCGTCGTCGACGACGAGGCGCGGCTCGCTGACCTGTTCGCGGCGTGGCTCGGTTCGGAGTGGACGGTCGAGACCGCCTACGACGGCGAGGAGGCACTCGAGAAGATGGCCGACACCGTCGAGATCGTCCTCCTCGACCGACGCATGCCCGGCCTCTCGGGCGACGAGGTCCTCTCGGAGATCCGCGATGCGGGTTACGCCAGCCGGGTCGTCATGGTGACCGCCGTCGATCCGGACTTCGACATCATCGAGATGGGGTTCGACGACTACCTCGTCAAGCCCGTCTCGAAGAACGACCTCTCGGAGATCGTCGACAACGTCCTCGCCAGATCCGAGTACGCCGCGGACATCCAGGAGTACTACTCGCTCGTCTCGAAGCGGGCCCTGCTGGAAGCCGAGAAGTCCGAACGCGAACTCGAGGAGAACGAGGAGTACCTCGAGCTCGCAGACCGCATCGAGGAGCTCGGCTCGCGCGTCGACGAGACCGTCTCGAAGATGGACGACCACGAGGAGTTCGTCGGCGCCTTCAAGGACCTGAAACAGGGGTGACCGAAGCGCTCGCCGACGCCGACTACCGGCCGACGGTCCGTGCTCGCCGACCGGCCCCTCCTCCCTTCACCATCGCTCCTCTCGCCCCCGGGTCGCGCCTGTCGACGGATCGGCCCGTCTCGGGGACGGCGACGGCCGACAGCCAGTAGATTCAACAGGTGCAGGTACATCCCCCCACCAATGAGTGGAGCCCTCCGGACACTCCACGTCGACGATGATCCGGACCGGCTGGCAGCGGTGTCGACGGCGCTCGAACGGGCGGACGACCGACGGACGGTGCTGACGGCCGAAGGGATCGAAGAGGCGACTGCGCCGTCCGAAGCGGGGCCGATAGACTGTCTGCTCGCCGCGGCCGACACCGACGGGCTGGAGCTTCTGGCCGGCTCCCTGGCGGGTCGATCGCGGACGCCGACCGTGGTGTACGGCGATCGGGAGCCGGCGATCGACCCGGCGGGGACCGACGTCGCGTACGTCCGGACGGGGGACGGGCTGGCCGGACGGATCGACGACGCGATCGGACGCGTCCTCGGGGGACGGTCGCCGTCTCCCGCCCGGCGGGCGACGGCCGCCCTCGCCGGCGAGACGGACCGCGAGGGGATCGGGACGGCCGTCTGTGAGGCGCTGGTGGAGGGAGACCGCTACCGGCTCGCGTGGATCGGCGAGTACCGCCCGGCGGAGGGACGGATCGTCCCGCGGGCCGTCGCCGGCGATGACAGCTGGTCGCCCGGACCGGTGACGGTCGCCCGACGGACGGACGGCGACGGGAGGTCGACCGACGGCGGTGACCGGATCGACGGTAGTTCACCGCGACGGCGTGATCGGATCGATGGGGGGCCGGCCGACCGTGGCGCGTCGGGCGGGGGTGCCGACGGGCCGATCGCCGCGGCGGTTCGGACGGGCGAGCCACGGCGCGTCGGCTACGCGGTCGACGAACGGGCGGCGGACCCCCGACCCGACGGCGTCCGCGCGACCCTCGCCGTGCCGGTCGTCGACGGGGGGACGACCTGTGGCGTGCTGGCCGTCTACGCCGACCACGCGGCGGCGTTCGACGCGGCCGAGCGTCGATCGCTGGCCGCACTCGGCGACTCGATCGCGGACGCCTACCGCCGGGTGCGCGCCCGGGAGAGTTATGAGACCCAGTACCGCGAGCTGTTCGAGGACGCGCCGGTGATGATCGCCCTGACCCGCGACGGTGAGGACGGCCCGATCATCGAGGAGGTGAACCGGCGTTTCGCCGACCGACTCGGCTACGAACGCGAGGAGCTCTCCGGCCGGCCGCTGTCGGGCGTCTACGCGCCGGAGTCGGCCCGACGGCTGCTAGAGGAGGGTGGCTACGATCGCGCGCTCTCGAGTGAGTTCGCCACTCAGGAGCGGCGGCTGATCGCCCGCGACGGACGGCAGTTGACGACGCTCCTCCAGGCGAGCCCGCGTCGACGAACCGACGGCGAGGTCGTCGGAACGATCGCCCTCTACGTCGACGTCACCGACCGACGGCGCGCCCGGGAGGTCATAGAGCAGGCCGAGGCGATGGAGGCGGCGATGGACGGGATGGCGCTTCTCGAGCCCGACGGGACGTACGTCTACCTCAACGAGTCCCACGCAGAGGTCTACGGGTACGACGATCCGGAGGAACTGCTCGGGGAGAACTGGCGACGACTGTACGACGACCGGGAGGCCGATCGCCTCGACCGGGAGGCGCTCTCCGCCCTCGAGACCGACGGGGAGTGGCGTGGCGAGGCGGTCGGCCGCCGTGCCGACGGGACTCTGTTCCCCCAGGAGCTCTCTCTCACCCGTCTCGAAGGCGGCGCGGTCGTCTGTGTCGTCCGCGACGTCACCGACAGACGGGACCGCGAACGCGAGCTCGAACGACAGAACGACCTGTTCGCCAGAGCCCAGCGGATCGCCGACATCGGCGTCTGGGAGTTCGACGCCCGGACCGGAAACTGGTGGTGGAGCGACCAGGTACGCCGGATCTGCGGGTTCGATCCCGGTGCAGATCCGGAGCCCGAGCGGGTGTTCGATCGGGTTCACCCCGAGGATCTGCCGACGCTTCGGGAGGCGTTCGACCGCGCGGCCGACGCCGGCGAGGGGTACGACCTCGAGTTCCGTATCGAGACTCCGGACGGCGAGCACCGGTGGAGCCGTGCGCTCGGCGAGTCCACCCCCGAGGACGGCGAGCCGGTCCACGTCAGGGGTACGTTCCAAGACGTCACCGCGCGCAAACGCCGCGAGCGCGAGCTCGAGCGCCGCGGGGAACGCCTCCGGGTCCTGTTCGATCGGGCCCCGGACGCGATCGTCGTCCACGACGCCGAGGGGACGATCCTGGACGTGAACGACCGGACCGTCGAGCTGCTCGGCTACTCCCGGGAGGAGCTGCTGTCGATGACCGTCGCGGCCTTCGAGGTCGAGTACGACCTCGCGGACCTCCGGGCGTTCTGGGAGCGGATGGATCCCGGCGAGACGAGTCGGGCGGTCGGGACCCAGTGTCGCGCGGACGGCTCGACGTTTCCCGCGGAGATCTGGCTCAACGAGATCGAGATCGCCGGGGAGCCTCGCTATCTCGCGATCATGCGGGACGTCACCGAGCGGAAGGCCTACGAGCGCTCCCTAGAGGATGCCCGCGCGGGCCTCCGCCAGGTGATCGACCTCGTCCCCGACCTGATCTTCGTGAAAGACCGCTCCGGGGAGTACGTGCTGGCGAACGAGACCACGGCGGACTACTACGGCCTCTCCGTCCAGGCTGTCGAGGGACGGACCGACCGCGAGCTGCTGTCTGACCCCGAACAGGCCCGGGCGTTCCGGGCCGACGACCTGGCGGTCATCCACTCCGGTGAGCCGACCTACGTTCCCGAAGAGGAGCTGACGACGGCCGACGGCGAGACGCGGCTCCTCGAGACGACGAAGATCCCTTACACCGTCGCCGGAACCGGCGAGCCGGCGGTGCTCGGTTACGCCCGTGACGTCACCGATCTCAAACGGTACGAACACAGCCTCGAACGCCAGCGGGACAACCTCGACGTGCTCAACAAGGTGGTCCGTCACGACATCCGTAACGAGCTCCAGCTGGTGTTGGCGTACACACAGACCCTCGCCGACCGGGTCGACGAGGAGGGCGTCGAGTACGTACAGCAGGTGCTCGCGAGCGCGCGAAAGGCCGTCGACATCACCGAGACCGCCCGCGAGGTCGCCGAGGTAACTCTCCAGGCCGACTCCGAGCCGACGCTGATCCGGCTCGACCGCGTCCTCGAAGGGGCCGTCGACGACGTCCGCTCGGCACACGACGCGGTCGTCACGATCGAGGGATCGACTCCGGACGTCGAGGTGGTCGCCGACGAGACCCTCGAGTCGGTGTTCCGGAACCTGCTGGCGAACGCGATCGAACACAACGACGCCGAGCCGCCCCGAGTGACCGTCTCGGCGACCGAACGGGACGGGGAGGTCGTCGTCCGCGTCGTCGACAACGGCCCGGGAATCCCCGACGATCGAAAGGAGCTCGTCTTCCAGGAAGGCGAGAAGAACGTAGACAGCGAGGGGACCGGCCTCGGGCTCTACCTAGTCGACACCCTCGTCGACCGCTACGGCGGTGACGTCCGGATCGAGGACAACGAACCCAGAGGCGCCGCGTTCGTCGTCTCGCTTCCGGCCCGTGACCGACCGCCGAAACGAAGCTCTTAATTGTCGACCTGCCTTCCGTCAGAACGCGGGACCGTGGGGTAGTGGTATCCTCTGCGGATGGGGTCCGTAGGACCCGAGTTCGACTCTCGGCGGTCCCACTCGAAATTCACTGTCTTTCCATCTACAACTAGCTCGG
>PUPA01000187.1 GCA_003552885.1 Natrialbaceae archaeon | reverse complement strand
TGAATACAGGGCGCACATGCAGCGGTGAATTTTTGACGAATATATCCGGATGTCCTGACTGCGTGATCAAGGTATAAATTAGCTCGTAGCAATAAACATATAATATGGTTCGGATTCGGACTGATGAAGAGACACCAGAACACCAGTCACGAACTGATCATGAGACGTGGAGAGAGTACTTTTTAAATCCGACTGACACTGGTGGGCTGTTTACCAGAGCTGCAATCATATTCGGGTTTGTTCTCCTGCCAATATCCATGTTAATCACAGCCGGAGCTATAGCGTCAGGTCGGGGCGAAATAGCCGTTCTGTTCTTCCTCTTCTGCTTGGCTGGCACATCAATGTCGATGCTTGGATACACAGCATGGTCGTTTAGTAAACAACGGCAACTGAGGAAGCAACGATCGAATAGCAACGAGACACACTTACTGGTTCGACCAATTCGAGCCGTGAAAATAGCATTCACAGACGGTAGTGAACTCAATGAGTATGAAGGACAAATTCAAAAAACTGTTCTTGGACTTATTATAAGTATCATAATCGGATACATCCCGATCAGAATGTTTCCAGCGTTCTACTTCGTTATCTCTCCCTAGCTTAACAACGGCTTTACACGCGGTGCAGATCGTCTTCTCTAGACGCCCTCCAACCGACAAGATCTGGTCGAGACCTCCTCATGGGCTGGTTCTATCCAGCCGACGTGGCTCCTGACTCGTTCAATCAAGAGCGCCTAAACAAGGCTAACCCTCTGTATTCACTACGGGATCAGAAACTTATCACCCCTCGGGAATTTCGACAGAGCTGGCTCGCCGGAACCGGGAGACACTTGACCCGTCGACGGGAGCCTCGAACGATGTCCGGCCGTCCGCTCCCGGAACCCCGTCGTCCCGACCCGACCGACCCCGTCCGACCGAGGGCGCTCGCGTTGCCCGCCGTCGGCGGTCCGCGGATCGACGAGCGCCAGCCCTGGCTCGAGCGTGCCGACGTCGTCGATGCCGTCTCGGTTCCGGGGCTCGACTCCCCGCTGTACCTCGACGGCGACGGGATCGCGGTGACGACGACCGGCCTGGGGAAAGCCGAGGCGGCGACGACCGTCGCGACCCTCCTCGCGAGCGCGGGGATCGACCTCGACGGGGCGTACGTGCTCTCGGCCGGCGTCGCCGGGGCCGCTCCCGCGCGTGCCGCCCTCGGCTCGGTGTTCCTCGCGGACGCCGTGGTCGACTGGGACCGCAAACACCGGTGGGACCGGGACGACGAACCCCCGATCTCCCCCCTCGCCTACGAGCCCGAGAAGTCGGTCCGCCGACTCGACTCGACGCTGCTCGAGCCGGCCGTCGGGGCTGCCCGTGGGGTCGAGCTGGCCGCCGATCCGGCGGTCGAGGCGTACGCCGACCGGTATCCGGAGGGGCGAGGTGGTGAGCCGACGGTCGGCGTCGGCCCGACGGTCGCCGGCGACGAGTTCTGGCACGGGCCCCGCCACGCCCGGGAGGTCGACGTCCTCTGTGAGCGGTACGGGGTCGGGCCGTACGCGACGACCCAGATGGAAGACTCCGCGACGGCGACCGCCCTCGATCGCCACGGCCTCCTCGGGCGGTATCTGAGCGTCCGCGCGGTCGCCAACTACGACCGGCCGGCGCCGGGCCAGTCCGTAGAGGAGAGTTTCGGCGGGACCGAAGAGAGCCTCGCGCTGGCGATCGAGAACGCCGGGCGCGTCGGCTGGGCGGTCCTCGAGACGCTCTGCTCTGTGGACCCGCTCGGGCTCCGGAGCCGGTGAGTCGCGGTCCCACGGGGGCCGAACGTCCTCGGAACGGAGACGTTCCAGCCCGGTGGGAACGGCCCGGCCGAGTTATGGGTCGAGTGGTCCCTTCCTCGAACGGAATGTCATCAGACACCGCCGGCCGGCGATCGGAGACGGCCGACGCCCACCTCCGGGCCCGTTTCCGGATCGAACCCCGGCCCGAGGGCGGCTGTGCGCTGCTGGAGGCGGGCGAGAGCGGCCACGACGTCAGACAGAACGTCGTCGACGACGGTCGGTGTCTCGCCGAGGCGACGGTGGCCAGCGAGGGCGGCCCCCGGCTGCTCGACGGCGAGATCGGCGAGGGCTGTATCTGCCCGATCTTCGACGACTACGACTGCGTCCGGACGATCGAGGGGTTCGACGACGGCGAGTTGATCCTCTCGCTGTCGACGATCGACAGGGCGACGCTCTCGGAGATCGTCGGCGCCCTCCGGGAGGCCGGCGCCGGGGTCCGCCTCGAGCGGATCAGCCAGTCGGAGGGGGGACGTGACGGGCCAACCCTCGAGCTCGAAGCCAACGCGGTCACCGAGAAACAGCGGGAGACCGTCCGCGTCGCCGTCGAACGCGGCTACTACGAGACACCTCGACGGACCGACCTCGGCGGGCTCGCCGCCGACCTCGACGTCTCGAAGTCCGCGGTCTCCCAGCGTCTCGGCGCCGTGGAGGCGAAGCTGATCTCGGAGCTGTTCGACGCCGTCGAGGGTGCCAGCAGGTGAACTCGCGGGCTTTCGCGCTGTCCCCGATGTGAGCTGACGTCTCCGCTCCGTCCTCGCCGCCTTTGATCGCGGATCCGGAGCCCGCGGTTACGAACGCTCATGTAGGTGCGTGCACAAACGGCGGGACGACAATGGCAGACGAACTCGACGATCCAGCCGAGGAGCTCCCGTCGACCGCCGGCGACCTCGCGGCCGACTACCCCGAGGTGTGGGAGGCGTACGCGGAGCTGGGTGAAGCGTGTGCGGAGGGCGGTCCGGTCGACGACGAGACGAAACGGCTGGTGAAACTCGCACTCGCGCTCGCGAGCGGCTCCGAAGGCGCCGTCCACTCACACGTCCGGCGTGCCGTCGCGGAGGGCGTCGATCCCGAGGCGTTGCGCCACGTCGCGATCCTGTCGATCCCGACGATCGGCTTCCCAAAGGCGATGGCCGCGCTGAGCTGGATCGAAGACGAGCTGTAGTCTCCGTCCTGTCGGGCCGATCGAACGATCCGTCAAGTCTTTATTTTCCCCTATCCGTTCTCTCGGAGATGCCATCACGATCCGGCGGTAGCGACGGATCGGGCTCGAGCTACCTCCGGGCACAGTTCCGGATCCAGCCCGGTCCCGAAGACGGCTGTGCCGTCGTAGAGTCCGGGGAGCGCGGCCGGAACGTCACCCAGCGGATCGTGGATCCGGGCGGCGACTGCGGGGAGGAGTGTCGCGCGGAGGTGTCGACCGACGGCGACCACCGGTTTCTCGACGGCGACGTCTCGGCGGGCTGTATCTGTCCGACGTTCGCCGAGTACGACTGTATCGCCTCCGTCGAGGGGTTCGACGGCGAGGAGCTGCTCGTCTCGGTGGCGACGCCCGATCGCGAGGAGCTGACGGCGATCGTCGCCGCCCTGCGGGAGGCCGGCGCCGTCGTCCGTCTCCAGCGGATCAGCCGCGCGGGCGAGCGCGAGGACGACCGGGTCCTCGAGCTCGCGACCGACACGATCACCGAGACACAGCGTGAGACGGTCGAACTCGCGATCGAACGGGGCTACTACGAACGGCCCAGACGGATCGACCTCGGCGGACTGGCCGCCGAGCTCGGGGTCTCGAAGTCGGCGGTCTCCCAGCGGCTGAGCACCGTCGAGGCCAACCTGGTCGGCGAGCTCGCCGACGCGACCGACGGCGGTCGGTGAGGCCGAAACGGCCGGCCCATCACAAAAAACCTTCCAGAATTCAGCGGTAGCTTCTGGTCCCGGGACGTGGTGTCGTGAGGTATGGTACGGATCGACGACACACGCCAACGACCCCCGAGGTGGTGTCGGTGACCGATCCAGCCGGCTGTCGCTGTGTGATCAGCTACACCCTCCGGGAGGCCCCGGCCCGCCACGAGGAGTGGCTCATCGAGTGGGCCCTCGCGTGGATGGACGCCGAGACCATCGAGACCGTCGAGATCGGCCGGACCGACGTCGACGACACCACCGACTTCGAGGTCGTGATCGACTCGACGCTCGACTGTGAGCGGCTGCGGAGCCGGGAGGCCCACGAGCGACTCCTCGCGCGTCTCGCGGAACGGGTCGGTCCGCCGACGGTCAGCTACCGGCCCGGAGGAGTCCGTGACCGGTGTCAGTACTGACCGTCGACCGACCGGACCGTCGCCGGTCCCGGACGGTCACCGCGGGAGAAAGGTTTTGCCGTCCGACGGTCATTGACGGCCGTGACGCGAAACCGCAAGTACGTCCTCGCCGGCGTCGTCGTGGCGATCGGGGTGTTGACGGCTGCCATCCTCCTCGAGGTGCTCGCCACCGTCCTGTTCGCGCTCACCGTCGCGTACGTCCTCCTGCCGGTCCACGGCTGGCTGACCCGGCGTGGCCTCTCGGAGTGGACCGCCGCGGTCGTCGCCACGCTCGTCGGCTTTCTGGGATCGCTCGCGGTGTTCTCGCCGATCGTCTACACCCTCTACGTCCGCCGGGAGGAGCTGATCGCCGCCCTCGAGGCCGTCCCCGAGACGGTGACGATCGGGTTCGCCGGGGAGTCGATCGCCGTCGAGTCCGCGGAGGTCCAGGCGTGGGCGGTAGACCAGGTGCAAGCGATCGCGGTGTCGTTCGCCACCGCGGCCCCGGAGCTCGCCGTGAAGTTCGCGCTGTTCGTCCTGTTGCTGTTCGGCATCCTGCTGAAAGCCGAGGAGGCGATCAGGGCGGCCGTCGCGCCCGTCCCCCACGAGTACCGCGACGTCGTCTACGCGCTGGGGTTGCGGATCCGGGAGACGCTGTACGCCATCTACGTCCTCCAGCTGGCGACGTCGGTCGTGACCCTCCTCGTGGGCTATCCACTGTTCTGGCTGCTCGGCTACGAGGCACCGTTCACCCTGGCGCTGATCGCCGCCATCCTCCAGTTCGTGCCGATCATCGGACCGAGCCTGCTCGTGGTTCCGCTCGCACTGTACGAGATCGCCGTCGTCGGCGACGTCCTCGCCGGCGTCCTCGTCGGCGTCCTCGGTGTGATCCTGATCGCCTGGGGGCCCGACGTCACGGTCAGGCCACGGCTGGCACGCCGGTCGGCCCGCCTGCCCGGCAGCCTCTACTTCGTCGGCTTCACCGGCGGCCTCTTTACCCTCGGGGCGATCGGCATCGTCGTCGGCCCGCTGATCGTCGCCGTCTTCGTCGAGGCGGTCACCCTGCTGGCCGACGAGGTGAACGACCGCGAGATCGAGGTGATCGAAGCCGAGATCGACCAGGTAGAGGAGCTCCGCGAGGACGGCGAGGAACTCGAGATCGGCGCCACCGAGGACTCGACGGCGACCTGACGCCACCGAACGGTCGGGCGAAGAGTGCCGTCCACGGACGATACGATCCGTCGGCGACGCGTCCGGACCACCGTCTTTTTGCCCCGGGCGGTGGCAGGTCACCCATGGCCACCCGTGAGACGCTGCTCAACGCCGTGATCGGTGCCGTCCTCGGCGTCCTTCTGAGCTTCCTCCCGTTCTCGACGCTCCTCGGGGGGATCGCAGCCGGCTTCCTCGAAGGGGAGGACACGCGCGAGGGCGCGGTCGTCGGCGCGCTCGCCGGTGCGTTCATGTTCGTGCCGATCGCCGGCCTCGGCGTCCTCGTGCTCGCCGCGCTCGGTTTCGGGTTCGGTGCCGGCGCGCTCCCGGCGAGCGGTGCGCTCGTCGCCCTGTTCGCACTGACGGTCGCCGGAAGCGCCGTGTTGCTCTACACCGTCGGGCTGGCCGCGGTCGGCGGCCTGCTCGGCGCATACCTCGCCGGAGAGTACCCCCGGCGGCGGACGAGCACCCGGGGCACGATCGGGATCGGGGACGACGG
>PUPA01000160.1 GCA_003552885.1 Natrialbaceae archaeon | reverse complement strand
GGGGGTCGGTCAACGCTTTTGTCCCCCCGTCTTCTCCTCGAGGCATGGACGTCACCGGGATCGATCACCTCGTGTTGTACGTCGAGGACGTCGAGCGGAGCTGTGAGTTCTACGCCGACGAGCTCGGGATCGCCGACGTCGAGCGCTTCGACGGCGGTCGGATCGCACTCGACTTCGGAACCGCGAAGCTCAACCTCCATCGCGCCGGCGAGGAGTACGTCCCCCACGCCGACGAGCCGACTCCCGGCGCGACCGACTTCTGTCTGCTCGTCGAGGGATCGGTCGACGCGATCTCGACGCGCCTCGAGGGCGCCGGCATCCCCCTCGTCGAGGGGCCGGTGGACAAAGTCGGCGCCCGGGGCCCGCTGCGGTCGGTGTACGTCCGGGATCCGGACGGCAACCTCGTGGAGCTCGCACGGGCCGAGGAGACCGGCTAGCCGAACTCGCTCGTCTCCGAGGACCGCGGCCCGCTCAAGTAGACCGCCGACAACAAAAAGAGGGCGATCAGGAAGTCGAGGCCGTGTTCGACCAGGTGGTGAACTCCCATCGGCACGTGTCCGTAGACGGTCCCCAGCCCGACGACCGTCCGCACCACCAACGCGGCGAGCGCGAGGGTGATGAGCAGGTACGGCGGCGTCCGTCGGCGACGGTAGGCGACGAGGCCGAGCAGGAACAGCACCGTCGTCCCCATTCCCGCGAGCACCAGGATAGTCATCATAAGCGGGGAGTGACGAACCGTAGACCAGTCGGTCATCGTGAGGGCGCCGGCGCCAGTCGCCACGAGGGAGGCACCGTCGGCCGCCACGAGGGAGGCACCGTCGGCCGCCACCAGGGAGACGCCGCCGGCTGCCACGGTGGAGGCGACGTCGGCCACCACGAGGGAGGGACCGTCGACGAGCTGTCCCGCCGTCTCGTCGTACACGGTCGGGGGAACCGCCCGCGTGAGAATAAAGACCTCGGTCCCCACCGGCGGTTCGAGCATCGAACCAGACGGGGTGGACCAGAAGGCCGGAGCGCAGCGACTGCACCCGGACGCCTGGGGGCCGATCGACGGGGGGTCGAGGCCCAAACCATACGGTATAACAACTGCCCTCGACCTAGCCGTCGGTGTGTACGGCCTTCGGACGACGGTCTTGGTCGCGCTCGTGGCGCTCGTGGCACTCGGAGCCGTCGGCCTCTTCGTCGTCGACGCGGGCGAGACCTCCCCGGATCCGGTGTTGTTCGACGACATCGTCACGATGGGGGCCCCGAGCGAGGTGGAGTTCGAGCTGGCCGAGACCGGCGCCGACGTCCCCCGGGTGCAGGTGTTTTACTCCCAGTACCGGTACGTCGTTGGCTACTACGGCGTCGAGGGGTTCGTCTCCGACCTCCGCGAGCCGGCCCACGAACAGCGCTTTGGCTACCCGCTCTCGGTGTACGTCTCTGACTTCTCCGGCACCGACCCCGATCTGACGGAGGAGGGCTACCTCCAGCCGACGGGCACCGTCACCTGGGCCGAGGCCGACGCGGTCGTCTACGTCGTCGGAGGGGACGCCCGGACGCCGGTCGGGGAGACGGTCGTCCCCTTCTCCGATCCGGCCGACGCGGAGGCGTTCGCCGACGCCCACGGCGGCGAGCTGCTGAGCTGGGCGGAGCTGCTCGAGGAGCCGATCGAGCACGACGACGCGGCGACCGTCCGCCAGCGGGTCGACGAGCAGGCGGCCGCCGCGGACGCGCTGGTCGAGGCGACCGACGACCGGCGGGATCGGCCCGTCTCGGTCGTCGTCGGCGCGGAGGGCCCCCCCGACGGAGCCGAGACCACGGACGACGTCGAAACCGCGGCAACGATCGCCGAGGGGCTCGAGGCGGCCCCGAGCGGGACGACCGTCCTCGTCGCCGAGGGGACCTACCGAGAGCGCGTCGAGATCGACCGGCCGGTGACGCTCGCCGGCGACGGGGCGGTCACGATGGACGGCGAGGGCGACGGGACGGTGATCGAGCTGACCGGCGACGCCGCGGCCGTCACCGGCGTCTCGATCGTCGGCGTCGGCGACCAGGTCCGGATCGACCACGAGGAGCTCGACGAGGAGGACATCGAGGCCGACGAGTGGGACACCCAGATGGAGCTCGGCTACGGCCACACGGACGCGGGCGTCACGGCTGCGGCGGCGGACGACGTGTTGATCGAGGACGTCGACGTCGAGACGCCGGCCAACGGCGTCCTGTTGCGGGACGCCGAGGACGCGGTCGTCCGGGAGGTCACGGTCGAGGGCGCCGGTTACTGGCGTGACGGCTACATGGGGGTGACCGTGATGCGTTCGGACGGCGTCATCGAGGGGTCGACGTTCGTCGGCGGCCGCGACGGCGTCTACATGCACCGCGGGGACGGCATCGTCATCCGCGACAGCGTCTTCGAGGAGGGACGGTACGGCATCCACTTCATGTACACCGACGACGCGCTGATCGCCGACAACCGGATCAGCGAGCAGCGCGACTACGGAATCATCGTGATGACCGACCCCGAGCGAAACGCGATCGTCGGCAACGTCGTCCACGACGCCGTCGGCGGCATCGGCACCGGCGGCACGGACACCTACGTCGCCGACAACGTCCTCTATCGCCTCGACGAGGGGCTGACGACCGGCACGGTCAACTCGGTGTACGAGGGGAACGCGATCGTCGACAACGAGCAGGGCCTTCGCACGACGACCATCCTCCCGTCCTCGCAGGTGAGCGCGAACGACTTCGTCGGCAACGAAGACCACGCGATCTCCCCCACCGGCCCCCTGCGGCTGTGGCCCGGCAACTACTGGGAGGGAGCGATCGGGGCGAGCGACGGCCGTTCGCTCGACAGGCCGTACTCGCCGACCGATCCCGTCGACTCGCGGCTCCACCGCGTCGACGGCACGCCGGCGCTCGCGGAGGCGCCCGCCATCGAGATGAGCCGTGGGCTCGCCGGAACCGTCCCCGGGATGCGGGCCGCCAGCATCGTCGACACCCGACCGAACTGCGGACTCGAGAACCCGGACCGGCTCGCCGAGGCCGGCTTCGAGGAGCTCGTCGAAGCACACGGCTGTGAGGGACCACGATCGTCAACACCATGACCGCTACCACACCGCTGCTCGAGGCATCGAACGTGAACAGATCCTACGGCGACGTCGACGTGCTCGAGGGGGTCTCCCTGACGGTCGACGCCGGCGAGGTAGTCGCACTGATCGGTCCCAACGGCGCCGGCAAGTCGACGCTGATCCGCGTGCTCACGGGGATCGAGTCGCCGACGGCCGGCTCGGTGGACTACGGCGGGCCCGAGACGGCCCGTCCCGTGGGCTATCTCCCCCAGCAGCCGGCGTTCAGGCCCGGCTTTACGGCCCTCGAGACGCTCGCGTACTACGGCTCGCTCGTCGGCGACGACGAGCGGGTCGCCCGTGAGGGGCTCGCCAGGGTGGGCCTGGAGGCGGCTGCCGACCGGCCGGTCGAGGCGCTCTCGGGCGGGATGACCCGGCTGCTCGGGATCGCCCAGGCGACGGTCGGCGAGCCACCGGTCGTCGTCCTCGACGAGCCAGGCAGCGGGCTCGATCCGGGCATGTCCGTCCACGTCTTCGAGGTCGCCGCCGCGCTCGCCGACGAGGGCCGGGGCGTCCTGTTGAGCTCACACGACCTCGAGCTCGTCGAGCGAAACGCCGACCGAGTCGTCCTGATCGACGGCGGCCGGATCGTCGAGGAGGGCACCCCGGCGGAGATCACCGGCCGCCGGGACGCCCCGTCGCTGCTCGACGCGTTCGAGAGGGCGGTCGCGGGCGACGCTGGCACCGTCAGGCTCGTGGAGGGATCGCCGTGAGCGGGGAGGCCGGAACCGGCGAGGACGTCGCCTCGGAGGTCACGGGCCGCCCCGTGATCCACGACGGTCGCCCGGAGCCGGGGACGGCTCACATCGTCGGAACGATCGTCCGCCGGGAGCTGCGAACGGTCGCCCGCACGCGGTCGTTTTTACTCCTCGGCGCCGCGCTGACGGCCGTCCTGCTCGGGGTCGGCTGGCTCGGCGGCGGGCTCCGGTCGGGGTACGTGCCGACGGCAGTGGACCTGCTTACCCCCCTCGAGTTGCTCGTGCCGGTCGTCGCGGTCGCCTTCGGCTACCGGGCGGTGCTCGGCGACCAGCGTCGCGGCGAGCTCGACGTGTTGCGGACCTACCCCGTCGCCTCCTGGCAGATCGTCGCGGGCGTCTACGTCGGCCGTGCGGTCGGGCTCGTCGTCGCCGTCCTCGCGCCGCTCGCGGTCGTCGGCGGGGCCGTGGCCGTCGTCGAACACGACACGGCGATCATCTACGCCACCCACGCGGGAGCCGACTCGCCGCTGCTTTACGCCCGGATGGTCGTCCTCACCGTCCTGTTCGCGCTGGTCGTCCTCGCGGTGGCGATCGCGATCTCGGCGGTCGCCAGCGCCACCCGGAGTGCTCTCGCGCTCGCGGTGGTCGCGCTGGTCGTCCTCCTGGTCGGCGCGGACCTCGCGCTCGTCTACGGGCTGTCGGCCGGGATCCTCGGCGACGGGAGCCTGATCCACGCGCTGGCGCTCAGCCCCCTCAGCGCCTACCGCGGACTCGTCCTCGAGACCGCAGTCGTCGTCGCCGCCGGCACGGGTCCACAGACGGCGGCGCCGCTCTCGAGCCTGCTCGGGCTGGCGCTGTGGTGGCTCGCGTCGCTCTCGATCGCGGCCTACGGGGTCGAACGCGCGTGAGCCACCGCCCTCAGAAGGCCACGTCCTCTGGGCCTTTCAGCCCGAGGAACTCCCGGACGGTTTCCGGATCTGCGGGCTTCCGGCCGGCGACCTCCCAGGCGAGGTCGACGACTTTCTCGACTTGCTGGGCGTTCGAACGGGCCAGCTCCCCCCGGCGGATGTAGAGGCTGTCCTCTAAGCCGACCCGGACGTGGCCGCCCATCGCGACGGCCTCACAGCCGCGGGCGAACTGGTTGCGGCCGGCGCCGATCACCGAGAAGGAGTACTCCCCGCCGAAACAGTCGTCCGCGACGGCTTTCATGTGTGTGAGGTGTCTGGCCTCGGCGGCGATCCCGCCGTGGATCCCCATCACGAACTGGAGGTGGACCGGCGGCTCGATCAGCCCCCGTTCGAGGAAGTGTGCGGCGTTGTAGACGTGGCCGACGTCGTAACACTCGAGTTCGGGCGTCGTGCCCGCCTCCGCGAAGATGCCCAGTAGCTCCTCGATGTCGGCGAACGTGTTCGGGAAGATGGTATCGCGGGTGGACTCGAGGAACGGCTCTTCCCACTCGTACTCGAACTCCGCTATCGTGTCGACGATCGGGTAGAGCCCGAAGTTCATCGAGCCCATGTTACAGGAGGCCATCTCGGGTTCGAGCTCGGGGACGACGGCCGCCCGCTCCTCGACGGACATCGTCACCGCGCCGCCGGTCGTCGGCTGGACGATCGCGTCACAGCCGTCGGCGATCCCCGCGGCCACCTGCCGGAACAGCCCGAGGTCGGGGCTCGGCTCGCCGGTTTCCGGATCCCGGACGTGGACGTGGATGATGCTCGCCCCGGCCTCGGCGGCCGCGATACCCTCCTCGATCAGCTCCGCCGGCTCGCAGGGGAGGTGTGGGGACATCGAGGGAACGTGGATCGCCCCCGTCAGCGCACAGCTGACGATGACGTCGTCGAGTCGACGCATGCCCGAAGGGTGCCCGCAGACGACATAAACGTGAGGGATGCCGATCGGCCGGCTGGCGCGCCCGGGTTTCTCACCGACAGCGTCGAGTGGACGGGACGGGACGGGACGGGACGGGACGGGACGGGACGGGACGGGACGGGACGGGACGGGACGGGACGGGACGGGACGGTG
>PUPA01000163.1 GCA_003552885.1 Natrialbaceae archaeon | reverse complement strand
CTCCTCGCTGGTCGGCGCGCGCATCCGGACGGGAAACGTCCGCGAGCGGATCGGCGCGATGAGCGAGCCCGGCCGGCGCGTGGCGATCACGAACTGGGTGGTCCGGTGGTGACGCTCCATGATCCGTCGCAGCGCCTGCTGGAAGTCCGCGCGAGCGTCCTCGGCGTTGTCGAGCAGGATCGTCCGGTAGCTCCCCGAGACCGGCGCGTAGCTCGCCGACTCCTTCAACACGTGGTTTATCATGTCCCGCTTCGAGAGGGCCGACCGACCGACGAGAAAGCCCGCGAAGCGGGGATCGTTCTTGATCTCGGTTTTCGTCCGCCCGAAGAAGTCGGCGACGTTGATCTCGACTAAGTCGTTGTCCGGGTCGGCGTGTGCCTCGCGGGCGAGCGCCCGCACGGCCGCGGTCTTCCCACAGCCAGGGGGACCCTGCATCAGGAGGTTGATCGGCTCGTCGACGGCCCGCCGGAGGTACTCACGGACCTCGGGCTGGGGGAGCTCCGACAGCGTCGGGGCGTGGCTCTCGGTCCACAGCGGCGCGTCCATCGACCGACGGTAGGGCCGACGCCGACAAGAATCGGTCGATCCCACGACCGTGATCCACTCCTCCGGATCCGCTCGATCCCCTCCGGATCCGCTCACGCCCTCGGGATCGATCCCTCGACGCGGGCACCCGCGGTGGGCGGCGGGGCCAGAACAGTAGGTTTATCAAGCGCACGGAGGTAGCTGTATTCAATCTCTAATCGTCTCATGGCAGAAAATCGACAACCGGAGGTGAACATCGGACTCGTCGGCCACGTCGACCACGGAAAGACGACGCTGGTCCAGGCACTGAGCGGCTCGTGGACCGACCAGCACTCAGAGGAGATGAAACGCGGCATCTCCATCCGGCTGGGGTACGCGGACGCGACGTTCCGTCGCTGTCCGGGCCTAGAGGAGCCCGACTGCTTCACCGTAGCCCAGGAGTGTCCGGACGGCTCGGCCAGCGAGCCGGTTCGGACCGTCTCGTTCGTCGACGCACCGGGTCACGAGACCCTGATGGCGACGATGCTGTCGGGGGCCTCGCTGATGGACGGCGCCGTGTTGGTCGTCAGCGCCAGCGAGACCGTCCCCCAGCCCCAGACCGAAGAACACCTGATGGCACTGGACATCATCGGGATCGAGAACGTCGTCGTCGCCCAGAACAAAGTCGACCTCGTCGACGCCGACCGGGCCAGACGCAGCTACGGGCAGATCCAGGAGTTCGTCGAGGGCACCGTCGCCGAGGGCGCGCCCGTCGTGCCGGTGTCGGCCGGCCAGGAGGTCAACCTCGACTTGCTGATCGACGCGATCGAGTCGGAGATCCCTACGCCCGAGCGCGACCCCGCGGCCGACCCGCGGGTGTACGTCGCCCGCAGCTTCGACATCAACAGGCCGGGGACGACCTGGGAGGGGCTCCACGGCGGCGTGCTCGGGGGCTCTCTCGCGGCGGGCGAGCTCTCCGTCGGCGACGAGATCGAGATCCGTCCCGGCCGACAGGTCGAGGAGGGTGGACGGACGGGCTACGAGCCGATCCGGACGACCGTCCGCTCGCTGCAAGCCGGCGGCGAGAGCGTCGAAACCGCCACCCCCGGCGGGCTGCTCGGGGTCGGCACCGCCCTCGATCCGTCGCTGACGAAAGGCGACGCCTTAGCTGGACGGGTCGCCGGCCCTCCCGGTACGGTGCCGCCGACCTGGGAGGAGTTCACGATGAGCGTCGACCTCCTCGAACGGGTCGTCGGCGCCGACGGAGGGACGGAGGTCGAGGAGATCTCCACCGGCGAGCCGCTGATGATGACCGTCGGAACCGCGACGACCGTCGGCGCGGTCACGAGCGCCCGCGGGGCCGAGTGTGAGGTCCGACTCAAACGACCGGTCTGTGCAGAGCCGGGCGCGAAGATCGCGATCAACCGGCGGATCGGTGCCCGCTGGCGGCTGATCGGCGTCGGCACCCTGAACGGATAGATGACCGAGCGGGTGGCCCTCGACACGAGCGCGCTGATGATGCCGGTCGAGCTCGGAGTGCGGCTGTTCGACGAGCTCGACCGGCTCCTGGGTGCCGGTCGCCCCCCGGCCGACGGCGACGGACCCAGACCGGCCGGGTTCGAGCCGGTCACCCCCCAGCCCGTCCTCGAGGAGCTCCGCCGGCTCGCCGAGGGCGGCGGCACCGAGGGGACGGCGGCGAACGTCGGCCACGACCTGGCTACCGAGCGCTGTCTCCCCGTCGACACCGAGGCCGCCTACGCCGACGACGCGCTGGTCGAACTCGCCCACGAGGGCGTCGTCGACTACGTCGTCACGAACGACCTGCCGCTGCGTGACCGGGTGCTCGAGGAGGGCGTACCGGTAATTGCTTTACGCGGGAGAAACAACTTAGCGATCACTCGACCATAGATGTACAAACGGGTCAGACTGAAAGACACGGTGGAGGTACCGCCACGGGAGCTGGGCGACGTCACGCCCGGGCTGGTGAAGCGACTGCTCCAGGACAAACTGGAAGGACGGATGGACGAGGAGGTGGGAAGCGTCGTCACCGTCACCGAGGTCCACGACGTCGGCGAGGGGACCGTGTTGCCGAACCGGCCGGGGGTGTACTACGAGGCCGAGTTCGACGCGGTCACCTTCGATCCACAGATGCAGGAGGTCGTCGACGGCACCGTCGTCGAGGTCGTCGAGTTCGGCGCCTTCGTCGGCATCGGTCCCGTCGACGGTCTGCTCCACGTCTCCCAGATCTCCGACGAGTACCTCGCGTTCGACGGCGAGAACGGCCGGCTCTCCTCGAACGAGTCCGACCGCGCACTCGAGGTCGACGACGCCGTCCGGACCCGGATCGTCACCAAGAGCATCGACGAACGCAACCCCCGTGATTCGAAGATCGGACTCACCGCCAAACAGCCCGGCCTGGGCAAACACGGCTGGTTGAAAGACGAACGCGAGCGCCGCGAGGAAGCCACGGCGGGTGAGTGAGATGGCGACGAACCGTCTCGGCTGCCGGGAGTGTCACCGGATCAACGACGGCGACGCCGTCACCTGCGTCTCCTGTGGCTCCTCCTCGCTGACCGAGGACTGGGCGGGCTACGTGAGCATCGCCCACCCCGAGGAGAGCGAGATCGCCACCGAGATGCAGGTCACCGAGGCCGGCGCGTACGCGCTTAAGGTCCGCTGAGCCGGATCGACCGATGGCCGACGATCACGCGACCGACGACGTGCTCGTGACCCTGCCCGAGGAGCTACGCGGGGAGCTCAAAGATCCGTTCGGCCCGATCGAGACCGACCCGGAGGCCCTCCTCGCGGCTGCCGGCCGCCCGGTCGTCGCCGTCGGCGACGTCGTCACCCACCACCTGCTCGCCGCCGGGAGCCGGCCCGCGGTCGCCGTCGTCGACGGACGCACCCAGCGGGGCGCCGTCGACCGCGAGGTCGAACGGGCCGTCACCGGGGACGTCGACCGCGAGGTCGACAACCCCCCGGCGACGCTGAGCCGGGAGCTCGTTTCGGCGCTGGTGGAGGCCATCGGGGCGGACGACCCCGTCACGATCCTCGTCGACGGCGAGGAGGACCTGGCGGCGCTGCCGGCGATACTCGCCGCCCCGAACGGCGCGAGCGTGGTCTACGGCCAGCCCGGGGAGGGGATGGTCCACGTGCGCGTCGACGGGAGGGCCCGCGAGCGGGTGCGGGCGCTGCTCGAGCGGTTCGACGGCGACGTCGACGGACTGTTCGCCGAACTCGAGTGAGCCGTCGCGAACGCGGACGACGGCGCTCGACGGCCGAGTGTCGGACGATAGTTTCCAATAGAAATTTCCGAAAGATTTCGTTAGAGCGCCACCATCGTTCGTTTTGTCCGGAACGAACAGTATTCTTATAAGGATCGACGACGAACGTCGACGTGGAGCCGGGACGGCGTCCGAACCGGACGCCGGGGGTTCGAACCGGGGGGTTCGGCCCATCGGTGGCTCCGGGGGATGGAGATGACACCGCGCATCGGATACGTACGGCTACTGGTCGCGACGGGGATATTCCTCCTCGTCCTGGTGATGTTCACGGCGGGCATCCTGCTGGCGTGAGGGGGTCGCCGGCCGGCCCGCCGCGGAATCGAAACTCGCCGACGGTCAGCGGCGTCTCCGGACAGCCGGCTCTCCGTGCCGCGCTCCGGACGGTCACTCCACGACGTAGATCTCCGGATCGGCGGCCGAGCCCTCCGCCACGGCGCCGCCGTTTCGCACCGTCGCGTCGAGCACCGCACCCGAAAAGCGCAGCCACACCGTTCCCTCCTCGATCGCGCCCTCGGCCGCGCTCCCGGAGGTCACGGGGGCACCGGCGGGCACGTCCGTCCGTTCGACCTCGACGGTGCCGTCGACGGTGATCTCGAAGCTCGCGGGCGTTCCCGTCCCCTCGATGGCCAGGCGGTTCGGGAGTCGATCGTCGGTCTGTCGGTGTGGATCGTCGTCCATACGTCAGAGGAGTCCGAAGGGCAGTCATAAGCTTTCCTGTCCGAACTTTGGTAGATTCTGGAGAGTTACCAGGGGGAGTGAGAACCCCCCGGGTGGGCGACCGGGCCACCTGTGACGGAATCGGCCGGCCCGAACCGCGTACTTATCGGACGTTCATCGGGATCGCTCCGCGTCGGCCCGTCGGTCGTCGGCGAAGCCGACCGGCGGTGCCGATCGATCGTGTACGTTACCGAACCTACTTTTCACCCGGCGCTGTAGGCCGACCATTGCCGATGGAGAGTTCGGCGGATACGGCGGCCGACACGTTCCCGAACCGCTGCTCGACCCGCTCTCGCAGCTGGCGGCGGCGTACGACGAGCTGAGCCGGACCGACGGCTTTCGCGACCGGTTTCGCGAGCTGCTCGCGGAGTTCGCGGGCCGGCCGCCTTCGCTCTATCACGTACGGAACCTGAGCGACCGCTACGGCGCGGAGATCTACCTCAAACGCGAGGATCTGCTCCACGGCGGCGCCCGGGCGACCACGAGCGGATCCTCGTGAACCTCTCCGGGCGGGGCGACAAGGACATCCAGACCGCCGCCGAGCGGTTCGCCCTCTGACCGGAGAGGGGCGTCGACCACGACGCCGGCCGAAAGGCCCCAGTTAACTAACCCCCAGAAGGGGGTAGCCGAGCGCATGTCGGCCGAGGAAGAGTCCGGGCTCGCGGCGCCGACGACGGAGAACGCGAGCGGCTACGGGCTCACCATGACGCTGGTCGCGGCCGTGTTGCTCGCGCTGGCGTACTACGGGATGCTCGCGATCGACGGGCCGAGCGAGCTCGGCGGCGCGGTCCCCGAGCCGTTTTACTTCCTCGGGATCGCCTTCCTGTTCGTCCTCGAGTTGCTCAACAGCCGGAGCCGCGGCGTCGTCGGACTGGCCCGGGCGGTCGCGTTCACCGCGGCCTACGGCGCGCTGTTCGTCCTGGCGGTCGAAGGAGGCGCCTACCTCTGGGAGAACCCGGAGGCGGCCCTCGAAGGGTACGTCGGCGCGACGGTGCTCGCCGTGGCGCTTGTCGCCTCCGCGCTCGCGTACGTCGCCTACCTGGCCGTCCTGGAGTACGACCGGGACGGGTAACGGGCGTCGCCGGCCGCGGGGCGGGCATTGCCGACCGCAGAGCGGTTACACACGAGTGTACCGGTCCCGGCTCGGCCGAGCAAGCCAGTACATACGTGTGTAACGGCCCCGAGCGACGGACGGCGACGGCTCACCGCGACGGGAGCCGGCCGACGTCCGAGAGGATGGCGGTGGCGGTCTCGGGTCCGCCTGCGCCGCGGCCGCTGTTGTGGAGGCTGCCGGCGTGGCGCGTCTCGATCTGGACGACGTTGCGGGTGCCGGTCACCGCGAGCGCGCCGGTCGCGGGCACGAGCCGCGGG
>PUPA01000224.1 GCA_003552885.1 Natrialbaceae archaeon | reverse complement strand
GCTGACTGCCGACGAGGCGAACCGATCGTCGACGTAGACAAAAGCCATTTGAGAGCCCGTCCCCGAGTGTATTCCAATGCCCGGCCCCGCAGTTCCCGCTTTCCTCTCGCCGTCGAGTACGCTCACGTGGGTGCTCGCCGGGTTCGGCGTCTACTGGCTCGCGCTGATCGCGCTTCGCAACCGCGGGTTGCTCCCGAGCTACGTCGGCACGCAGGGGCCGATCGTCACGATCCACACGAAACGCGGCCGGGAGTTTCTCGACCGGCTCTCGAAGCCAAAGCGGTTCTGGCGGGCCTGGGCGAACGTCGGTGTCGGCATCTCGCTCGTGGTCATGCTGGCGATGTTCGCCGTGTTGCTCACCGCCGCCTTCGGCGCCCTCCAGACGACCGAGACGACCCAGGTCCAACAGCCCCAGAACGTCCTCGTCATCCCGGGGGTCAACGACTTCCTCCCGCTCTCGGCGACCCCGGGGATCGTCTTCGGCCTGCTCGTCGGGCTGGTCGTCCACGAGGGCGGTCACGGCCTGCTCTGTCGGGTCGAGGGGATCGACATCGAGTCGATGGGCGTCGCCACGCTCGCGATCCTCCCGATCGGCGCGTTCGTCGAACCCGACGCCGAAGACCAGTACGAGGCCAGCCGGGGCGGACAGACCCGGATGTTCGCCGCCGGCGTCACGTTCAACTTCGCCGTGACGATCGTCGCCTTCGCGTTGCTCTTCGGTCCCGTCGCCGGCGCGATCACGGTCGCCCCCGGGGCGGCCGTCGGCGGCGTCGCACCGGGCTCGTCGGCCGGCGAGGCCGGGATCGAGCCCAACGACCGGATCACGGCGGTCGACGGGACGGCCGTCGAGACGAACGACGAGCTCTCGTCGGTGCTCGGGGACACCGAGGCCGGCGAGGTGACAGTCGAGGTCGACGGCGATCGGGAGGTGACCGTCGAACGCTCGCTGCTCGTGACTGCCGCGGTTCCGGACGGCCCGACGAGCGTCTCGAGTGGCGACACGATCCGCGCCGTCGACGGCGAGCCCGTGGCCACGGAGGCCGACTTCCGCTCGGCCGTCGGCGGGGAGGAGGTCGTGACGCTCACCGTCGAGCGCGACGGCGACCGCGAGGACCGAACGGCGCCGATCGGCGCCGCCCTCGCGGTCGTCGGGGACGGGCCGTTCGCGGAGGCGGGCGCCCCGGTCGGCGACGGCCACGTCGTCACCTCGATCGACGGCGAGCGGACCTACTCCTACGGCGACCTCCAGGAGGCCCTCGGCGAGCGGAGCCCGGGCGAGGAGGTGACGATCGTCAGCCATCACGACGGCGACCGCGAGGAGTACGCGGTGACCCTCGGCGAGCGAAACGGCGGCGCCTTCCTCGGCGTCCAGGGGGTCGAGGGCGTCTCCGGGCTGGTCGTGAGCGATCTCGGGGTCGATCTCTACCCCGCCGAGGAGTACCTGGCCGTACTCGGCGGTGACGCCGACCTCTCTGACAACCCGGTGCTCGCCTCGTTCGCCGACTCGTTTCTCGGGAAGTCGATGATCGTCCTCCTGTTGCCGATCGCCGGCGTCGTCGGCGTGCTCCCGTTCAACTTCGCCGGCTTCACCGCCGGCGTCGAGAACTTCTTCGTCGTCCAGGGGCCACTCGCCGGGCTCGGGGAGACTCCGGTGTTCGTCGCCGCGAACCTCCTCTTTTGGACCGGCTGGATCAACGTCCAGCTGGGCTTTTTCAACTGCATCCCGGCGTTCCCGCTCGACGGCGGCCACATCCTCCGGACGACCACCGAGGCGGTCGTCTCGCGGCTCCCGGTCGACGCCACCCGCGGGATGGTCCGGACGGTGACGACGACCGTCGGGCTGACGATGCTCGTCAGCTTTCTGGTGATGGTGTTCGGCCCGACGCTTCTCAGTTAGGCGATCTGGTCGGCGTAGTCGGCGGCCGCGAGCAGCCCGTCGAGCTCGCCCACGTCGGTCGGCTCGATCTCGATCATCCACCCCTCGTCGTAGGGGTCGTCGTTGACGAGCTCTGGCGCGTCGAAGAGCGCCTCGTTCACGTCGACTATCTCGCCGCCCGCGGGCGCGTACAGGTCCGAGACGGCTTTGATCGACTCGATCACGCCGAACGCCTCCTCGTGGTCGACGGCGTCGCCGACCTCGGGGAGCTCGACGAAGACGACGTCGCCGAGTTCGTCCTGGGCGAAGTCGGTGATGCCGACCCGGACCGTGCCGTCGGTCTCGAGGGCCCACTCGTGTGATTCCAGATACCGCCTGTCCTCGGGAGTCTCGAAGCTCATGCTATGTCGATAAACGGCGTCGCCTCGACTCTTGCCTCTTTCGGCTCGCCGCGGACGACCACCGCGAGGGCGGTCCCCGGCTCGGCGTACGCCGCGGGGACGTACGCCAGCCCGATGGGCTTCCCGAGCGTCGGGCTCATCGTCCCGCTGGTCACCGTCCCGATCGTCTCGCCGTCGGGGCTCGCGACGTCGTAGCCCGTCCGTGGGATCCCTCGTTCGAGCACCTCGAGCCCGACGAGTCGCTCCTCGGGGCCCTCGGCGACGACCGCCGCGAGCGCGTCCCGGCCGACGAACTCGGTCTCGAGCTCGACGGCGAACTCGATGCCCGCCTCGATCGGGGTTCTGGGGTTCGACCCGTGGTCGAACTCGTTGCCCCCGAGCAGGAAGCCACCCTCGAGCCGGAGGGTGTCCCGGGCGCCGAGCCCACAGGGCTGACAGTCGAAGGCGTCCCAGACGGTCTCGGCTTCCTCCCAGGGGAGGACGAACTCGTAGCCGTCCTCGCCGGTGTAGCCGGTCCGGGCCATCCAGCACTCGACGCCGGCGACGGTCACGTGGGTCGCAGCGAACCGGTCGACGTCCGGCCCCTCGACGGCGTCGGCCACCAGCGACGGCGAGTTCGGACCCTGGACGGCGAACATGGCACACTCCTCGGTGCGGTTCTCGACGGTCGCCTCGAGCCCCCAGGCGTCGCGGTGGTCGATCCACCGGTCGTAGGCCGTCTCGTCGTGGCCGGCGTTCGGGACGAACAGGTACGACGGCGCCCCGTCCTCGTCGGGCAGCCGGTAGACGATCGTGTCGTCGAGCATCGTCCCCGCCTCGTCGACGATCGCGGCGTACTGGGAGTCACCGACCGCGAGCGCGGCGACGTCGTTCGTCGTCAGCCGGTTCATCAGCTCGCGTGCGTCCGGGCCCGTGACGACGATCTCGCCCATGTGGGAGACGTCGAAGATCCCGACGTCCTCCCGGACGGCCGCGTGTTCGGTCCGGATCGAGTCGAACTCGACGGGCATCTGCCAGCCGCCGAAGTCGGTAAACGACGCCCCGCGTCCCTCGTGAACGCCGAAAAGCGGCGGCCTCCGTGCGGACATACCCGAACCGACTGCGTCGGGACAGTAAGTCCTTTCGTCGCCGGCTCGTCCCGCCCGGCCGTCGACGGGCCGGTGTCCGTTCGTTTATGTCGGCAACCGACGAACCGTTACCGATGATCGAGGCTCCCCTCCAGCTGGCCGATCCGCTTCTCGAGGAGCCGGTGATCAGGATCGGCCTGGCCGCGACACTCGGCCTGTTTCTCGGGCTGGAGCGGGAGTGGTCAGAGAAGTCGGCCGGAATCCGGACGTTCTCGCTCATCAGCCTGCTCGGGGCCGTCTTCACGGTCCTCGCGCTCGAGACGGCCCTGGGGGTGAGCCTGCTGACACTCGGCGCCCTGCTCGTGATCGCCCAGGGCGTGTTGCTCGCCGTCGAGGGGTTGATCGGCGAGAGCGACGCCGGTCTCTCGCTTACCACCTCGGTCTCGATGCTCGTCGCTTACGGCGTCGGCGCGCTGGTCGCCGCCGGATTCGTTCTCGAGGGGGTGGCCGTCGCGGTGCTCTCCTCGCTGTTGCTCGTGCTCAAGCGCGAACTCCACGAGTTCGCCGGCGGGCTCTCCCGGGCGGAGGTCCGCGCGAGCGCCGAGTTCGCGATCCTCGCGTTCGTGGTTCTCCCGCTGTTGCCCGCCGCGTACGTCCTCTCCGTCGGCGGCGTCGAGATCCCGATCGAGCCGCCGGTAGTCTGGCTGATGGTCGTCGCAGTCGCCGCCATCGGCATCGTCAACTACGCGATCGTGACGACCTACGGCGGCCGGGGGATCGCCGTCACCGGCTTCGTGGGTGGGCTGGCGTCGTCGACGGCGGTCGTCGGCACGATGCTCGATCACGTCCGCCAGCGCCCCGAGGCGGCCTCCTACGCCGTCGCCGCGGTCCTGCTCGCCGACGCCGCGATGGCCGCTCGCAACCTCGCGCTCGCGCTCGCGTTCACCGTCGACGCCGACGTACCGCCGCTCGTGCTCGCGGTGGTCCCACTCGGCGCCGTGATCGCCGTCGCGGTCGTCGTCGCGGCGCTCACCGCCGACTGGCGCGAGTCGGCGCCGATCGAGCTCGAGAACCCGTTCTCGACGAAGAACGCGCTCGCGTTCGGCGCGATCTTTCTGGTCGTGCTCGTCGTCGGCTCGCTCGCCGAGCGCTCGCTCGGCACCGTCGGCTTTTACGCCACCGCTGCGGCGAGCGGGCTGGTCTCGAGTGGCGGCGCGACGACCTCGGCGGTCGTCCTCTACCGGGGCGGTCGGCTCGACGCCACGGAGGCGAGCCTGGCGATCCTGCTCGCGACCGTCGCCAGCATCGTCGTGAAGGCGGGCCTGGCCTCGACCGCTCCGAACCCGGCGTTTCGCCGGCGGGTGATCGTCTACAGCGGGGCGTTGCTCCTCGCCGGCGGCCTCGCGTCGGTTCCGGTCGTGCTCTGAGGGTACGACGGCACCGGTTCCGGTCGTGCTCCGAGCCAAAGGATGGATTTAAGCGACGGCCGCCGGTAGCTCCCGCCTATGAGCACTCCAACGAAGATCGTCCTCGGAACGATCGCCGGCTCCGCCCTGCTCGCGATCCTGGTGATGGTCCAGATCCTCTTCGTGGCAGGCTGATGTTCGACCGCCGGGAGCTGCCGTCGGCGGTGGAGGACGTCCGGGCAGAACACGCTCCGGACGCCCTCGTGTTCGACTGCGAGCGGGACTTCGAGACGCTCGACCCCGCCGTCGCCGAGGAGCTCGGGCTCGTCGTCGACGCCCTCGAGCCGGCGACGTACCCCTCCTCGTGGCTTCCCGCGGACGCCCCGGCCCCACTCGTTCGCTACGCCGGCGGCGAGTTCACCATCGGGATGCCGGAGGACGGCAGCGTCGTCTGGAGCCGACAGACCGAACCGCCCGTCGTGCTCGTGAAACCCCGGATCGAGGGGTCGCCGCCGTCGTTCGTCGCCTTCCTGCTCGCCGAGGCGCTCGTCGAGGTCGGCCTCGGCGTTCCCGAACAGTTTCTCGGCTTTTTCGAGGAGGACTACCGCGAGCTCGACGCGGTTACCCCCCTCGACCCCGCGGGGACCTACCAGATCGCCGCCGCGCTGTACGACGGCTGGCGTGGCCTCCACAGCCGCCGGACGTTCGCGGAGTGGCACGACGCCCACCCGGAGCTCGCCGCGGCCTGGCAGGACGCCGGCGAGCGCCTCGAAGGACGGGTCGGGACGCTCCCGCGCGCGGTCGCCCGCGGGGAGACGGAGTTCCCGGACGCCACCGAGCTCGCCTGTGCGTCGATCAAACACGCCATCGAGCTGCCGGCGCCGTTCGCAGCCCTCGAGACCGACGCCTACCGGAGCCACGGCGCCGCCTACGCGGTCCGGTGGGCCGAGAAGACGTTCGAGGCACTCACCGACTGACCGTCGTCGATCCGTCCGCCGGCCCGTCCGGCTCCGGTTCGTCAGTCGGTGTTCCCGTCCGTTCTCCGGGCCCGTCGCGGTCGACGGAGACGTCGAACCGGGCGCCGCCGCGGTCGCCCTCGGTGGCGTCGATCGACCAGCCGTGGGCGTCGACGATCCGTTCGACGAT
>PUPA01000111.1 GCA_003552885.1 Natrialbaceae archaeon | reverse complement strand
CCCCCCGTGAGGACCGAAAACGCCGCCTTCAGCCCGTCGCCGACCGGTGTCAGCCGGTTCTCCGCGGGGATCCGGACGCCGTCGAACCGGAGGCTCGTGGTGTCGCTCGCGCGCAGCCCGAGTTTCTCCTCTCTCGGGCCGACCTCGAGACCCTCGGCGTCGGCGGGGACGAGAAACTGGGTGACCGTCCCCGGCTCCGTCCGGTCGGTCTTCGCGAAGAGGACGACGACGCCGGCGCGAGCGCCGTTCGTGATCCAGGCCTTCTCGCCGGTGACGACGTACTCCTCGCCGTCGCGTCGGGCCTCGGTGGTCATCGCCGCCGGGTTCGAGCCCGCGTGGGGCTCCGAGAGCGCGAACGCGCCGACGGGTCGACCGGCGGCCATCTCCGGGAGCCACCGCTCGCGGAGGCCCTCGTCGCCGAACTCGGCGATACACGACGTCGCGAGCCCGTGAACCGACAGCGCGGTCGCCACCGAGAGGTGGCCACAGGCGAGCTCCTCGTTGACGACGACTTCGGTCAGCCTGTCGGCCCCGACGCCGCCGTAGGCCTCGGGAACCGCCAACCCGGTCAGATCGAGTTCGGCGAGCCCGTCCCAGATCGCCTCCGGAAACTCCCCGCTCGCCTCGGCCTCCCGGGCGGCCGGCCGGAGCTCCTCCGCGACGAACTCCCGGACCGTCTCGCGGACGAGGCGCCGTTCGTTCGGTTCCATGGTGCCCACGTACGGCGGCCAGCACAAAGACCTGTGTGCCGGCCGTGGGAAACTACGCGAGCAACACCGCGACGGCGACCACGATGCCGACGGTAACGAACAAGAAGCCGACGAGCGCGACCGTCCCGCCGACGACGGCGGCGGTCGCGGCGGCGACGACGACCGCGAGCAGCCCGAGGACGACCACCCCGACCGCGCTGGCGTCGAGCTCCACGCCGGCCACCGAGGGCGGAGCCCCGTCGGCTCCCCTGTCGGGCGGGTCGGCGAGCCGCTCGTCGACCTCGACCGGCGGCGGCCGCGGCGTCACCGTCACGGCGATCGTGGTGCTCGCTGCGCCGTAACCGGTCGACAGCTCGAGGCTCCCCTCGACCGGCTCCCCGAGACGGCCATCCTCGCCGTCGCCCTCGATCGCGACCGGGACGGCGGTCTCGTCGTCCGGCTCGACGTAGTAGTTCGATCGCTCGACGCTCGCCACCTCGGCGAGGCCGCCACCGAGCCGGCAGTGGACGTGTGCGGGGCCGCCGTGGCCCCTGAGGAGGACGCCGAACGAGCCACGGGTCTCGTAGGCGTCGACCTCGGCTTCGATGCTAGCTCCCCCGTCTCTCCCGACGTCGACGACGAGCTCTCCCCCCGACACGGCCCCACCTCAGGCCGGCGCCTCCTCGCGCATGTCCGGCGGGAGCAGGTTCGGGATGCCGTCTTCGATCGGGTAACGTTCGCCACACTCGGTGCAGACGAGGGTTCCGGAGACGATCTCCTCGCCGTCGTACTCGGCGTCCTCGAGTTCGAGTTCGTGTTTGTCGAGCGGACAGCGGAGGATCTCGAGCAACGACTCTTTCATACTGTGTCGGCTGGTCCCGGAGGGCAAAAGGTTTCGGGAACGGCGTGGCTCAACGCTCGACGCGGAGGCTCGTCTTGCCCGCGATCGCCCCGGCCTCCTCGAACTCCCCGCCGCCGAGCAGCCCCCGGGCCGCCCGTTTGCCCCACTCGACGGCCGGCTGGTCGAAGGCGTTCACCCCCGACAGCTCCCCGACGAGCACGCAGGCGGCTTCCATCCCGTACAGCAGGCCGCCGAGCCCGTGGGCGTCGACGCGGTCGAGCTCGATACGGACGTTCGGCCGGCCCGCCGCCGCGAGGCTCGCCTCCGTCGCCGCGAACTCCGCGTCGAGCAACGTGCCGAGGTCCGTCCCCCCGAGGTAGGCGAGCTCGTCGACCTCCGTGTCGGGGATCTGGAGCTCGGGACGCCCGGAGGGGACGACGAACGTGACGAGCTTGTCCCGGGGGCCCGCCCGGTAGAGCTGGAGCTGGGAGTGCTGGTCGGTCGCGCCGAGCGCGCACACCGGGGTCGCCCCGAGACCGTCTTTCCCGAGGCTCTCGGCCCACAGCTGGGCGAACCACTCGGCGTAGGTTTCGAGGGACTCGGCGTAGGGCATCATCGCGTTGATCGACGCCCCACGGCAGTTCAACGCGTAGGCGGTCGCGCCGTAGGCGTAAGCCGGGCAGTCGAAAAGCGACTCGGTGAGGCTCTCGGCCTCGGCGCGGGCGCCGGCCAGAAGCGCCTCGAGGTCGACGTCGGCGAGGGCGGCCGCGAGGAGCCCGACCGGCGACAGCGCGGAGAACCGTCCCGGGACGCCCTCGGGAACCGAGAGCCGCGACAGGTCGTGGCGGTCGGCGAGCTCCGCGAGCGGCCCCGACTCGCCGGTCGTGACGACCGTTCGTTCGGTCCAGTCGACGCCCGCGTCGGCGAACACCTCCCGGACGACGAGGAAGTTCGCGAGCGTCTCCGCCGTGGTCCCCGACCGGGAGACGACGTTGACCGCCGTCTCCGAGAGCGGGAGCCGACCGAGACGCTCGGCGATCCAGGCGGGGTCGACGTTGTCGAGGTAAGCCGTCTCGAGGCCGGCACCGAGCGCGTCGGTGATCGTCGCGGCGCCGAGGGCGCTACCGCCGATGCCGACGGTCACGAGCGCCTCGGGATCCCCGAGGGAGTCGGCGACCGCCCGGACGGCGTCCGGATCGGTCCGCTCCGGGAGGTTCAACGCGGCGTAGCCGTGGGCGTCCGCGTTCCGTCCGGCCTCGATCCGCTCGTGTGCGAGTGCGACCCGCTCGTCGAGTCGCTCCAGGGAGTCCCGGGAGACCCCCGGCGAGGCGACCGACGAGAGGGCGTTGCCGATGTCGACGTCCATGGCCAGAGAGGGTGTCTGCCGGCGGTAAAGTCGTTCCGCAACGCGGGTCGCGCCGTTCGGGGCGAAACCCCGAAAGCCGTCGGCGTCCTCCCGTCGGGTATGACCGAGAAGACGGGCACGTTCGTCGTCACACACGCCGAGGAGGAGACGGCGGTCCTCCGGGACGTCGGGACCGCACAGGTCCACACCCTCGGCTCGAACCCCGGGCTCGCGGTCGGGGACGTTCTCGAGGGAACGGTCGCGACGGAGCCACCCCTGGATCTCACCTGGGAGGCGGTCGACGTCGAGAGACACCGGCGGATCGAGCTCGTCGACAGCGAGCTGGAGCCGACCCGCGACTCTAGAGCACGCGTCGCCGACGCCGAGGTCGGCGAGGTACTCCGGGTCGAACGCGCCGGCCGGGGCGAACTCCACCTCCTCCCGGTGCCGTCAGACGAGGTCGAGACGGTTGCAACGGAGATCCTCGCGGACGAGGAGACGGTCGCCCGCGCGGCGCGGCTGGGGGCCGTCCGCGTCGAGGTACGCCGGTCGGCCGACGACGGGCTGGTGAGCGTCCGGTACCTGCCCGACCACGGCGGCTGAGTCCCGCCCGCGGGCGGTCCACACCACTCCGGGAGAGATCTGACCTTCGCGAAAGGACTTTATTCTCGAGTGACGTACTGTCGGGCAGCGATGAACAAACACTTCGAGGATTCGGCGTACTACCTGAAGCGAGCGGCGACACACGCGAAACTCGGCGTCACAGAGCAATTCCGGTCGGTCGAGGGCCGCGTTCGGCGGCGCCTCGGCCGGGAGCCAGAGCCCGAACCGGGCCGCGTCGAATCGATCGTCGCGGACGTCAGATCGGCCGAACGACGGGCCGAGCGGGGGGCTCGCGACTCCCTCGCGGGCGCCCGTCAGCGTCTCGGAGGCCTCCGGTAGGCCGGTTTTCGAAGGGAACTCTTAAGTCGAATCGACGGGTAACGAACGGTGCGGGTTGGTGATCTAGTCCGGTTATGATACCTCCTTCACACGGAGGAAGTCGGCAGTTCAAATCTGCCCCAACCCATTTCTGACGAACACAGACGACGAGCGTAGCCAGGAGTCCGTGAGTCAGAAATGGTCACAAAGATTTGAACCACGGTCGCAGCGAAGCTGCCCCCTGATTCAAATCCTCCTCGTCCAGTACTCGCGACTCACGGCGTCGTTCGTCGCGAGAATGGGGTCGGAGGGATTTGAACCCCCGATCGACTGATATCTCCGGTGTGCGCCTCGGAACTCCAGAGGGTCATCACACGGCCGCTGATCAGGCGTCCGATCAGTATATCAGTCTGGAGTTTCGTCCCGGGCGCGGTGCCTCTGGAGTCAGTCGCCATGCCTGGCTTGGCCACGACCCCTCGGGGGGAGGTTGGCGAAAGCCGAGTAAAGGCGTTACGGTTCGGGGCTACAGCCACGGGGCCCGGCCGGCGGTGTCGGTGGTGTCGTCGCCGGGGTAGGCCTCGGAGCCCTCGACGCCGGCCGGGTCGCGGTCGGTCGGCGCCTCGGACGCATCGTCGTCGGCTCCGGGGTCGTCCTCCGGCGGATCGCCGACGGCCCCCTCGACCGGCGATCCGTCGAGGTCGGGGTCGAACGCGAAGATCGCCGCCACGGCGAGGACCGCCAGCGGGGCGTTGCCGAAGGGCATCCCAAGAAGCGACAGGGGGAGGAGGCCGAGGGCGACGGCGCTGCCGAACCGGAACCGGTCGATGTCGAGGTACTCCCGGAGGTACGGTCCGCCGAGTGCGATCGAGAGCGCGAACGCGACGCCGACGACCGCGGCGAAGGTGGCGTTCGCGACCAGCGCGGGGTCGCTCATCACGACGAACTGGGCACCGGCCGGATCGAGGCTGGCGACGAGCCCGAGGGCGATGATGACCGCGGGGCTCGGGAGGTAGTCACCGATCGTCGCGCTCGCGGTCTTGGCCGCGATGGCGGCGATCACGATGGCAGCGAACCGCTCGAAGATCACGACGTCGAGGACGCTACCGATGGCGGGTGCGAGCGAGGCCTGGACCGCGGCGACGACGATCAGTGGCAAGCCGACCACCAGGACGACCGTCGCCTGCTCGCGGGGCGTACCGTCCATGTCCGCGAGGATGACAGCGACCGTGGCGCTCCCCCCGAAGATGAGCAGTCCGACCTGGAGCGCACCCAGGGGGTCATCGAGTGCCCCCGCGAGGATGAGCGCGGGGAAGATGCCGTCGATGAGCGGCAGCCACATGACGAGCGCGAGCAGCCGCGCGTCGCCGCCGATGAGCCGCTCTAGGCGGAGTGCGATCGGGTGTTGGGACGTGCTCATTCGTTACGGACGATGGCCGTAACCCGGGGCCGATGGGTGGTGGCGCCGATCGGGGCCGACCGGCGCGGCGCTCTCCATCGACCGGAGAAAGCTCCACACTGTGAATGTAAATTTCCCGAACGTGGACGCGGCGACGCTCGACCGACCGACGGTTCGGGACGTATCTGCACTCACAGTGCTCATATCCACCCACACTCCTCGTTCGGTAATAAAAATTGTGTGAGAGTCGGGTACACGACCCCCGGGGGCCGCCGTCGTGGGGTGAGCAGGTCGGATTCGGGGCCGCGCCGGAGCTCCCCGACGGCGCGTTCTCGGAACGTTTTTGCCGCGGGACATCCGACGGTTTACATGGCGAACGACGTTCCCGATCCGTCCCCGTTTTCCTCGAAACTCGAGGTGCCGGAGGCACTCACCTTCGACGACGTGCTGTTACGACCGAAAGAGAGCCGCGTCGAACCCGACGACGCCGACCTCGGCTCGCGGGTCTCGAAGAACGTCGAGGTCTCCGTGCCGATCCTGTCGGCGGCGATGGACACCGTCACCGAGAGCGGGATGGCCATCGCGATGGCCCGCCACGGCGGGCTCGGCGTGCTCCACCGGAACATGACCGTCGACCGGACGGTCGAGGAGATCGAGCGGGTCAAAAGCGCCGACGAGCTCATCATCCCCTACGAGTCGGTCGTCACCGCGAGCCCGGAGATGACCGTGAGGGAGGTCGACGAGATGATG
>PUPA01000140.1 GCA_003552885.1 Natrialbaceae archaeon | reverse complement strand
GTGACGAGCGAGCTCTCGAGGCCGGCGGCGCTGGCGGCCTCGACCTCCCGTTCGATCGGGTCCCGGGAGTCGCCGTAGACGTACGCGGGAAGCCGCTCGAAGCCGGCGTCGACGTCCAGCTGCCCGAGCCGGTCTTCGACCGTTCCGATCGCCGTCCGTGTCGTCTCGGCGTGGAGGCGCGCGGCCCGTGGACCGAACGTCTCCCGAAGGTTGGCGTAGACGAGCCCGCGTCCGCCGGCGAGCACGCCGTCCGTTCCGCCGGTCGCGATCCGATCGCGTTCGAGAACGGCGACCGCGTGGCCCCGGTCGCGGAGGGCCGTCGCGGCCGAGAGGCCGGCCGCGTCGCCTCCGACGACGGCGACGTCGACACGCAGGTCGGTTGCGAGCGGATCGTAGCCGGGTTCGAGGCTCCTCGCCGCCCAGCGCGAGGTCGACTCGCCGGGGAGACCGCCCCGGCCCGTGCGTTCGGCCATGGAGGCATCTGGGGCCGGATCCGAAAAAGTGATTCGAGCGCCGCCCGGGATCGTAGTTCGGTGGCCTCTCGGCTGACCGATCGGTCACCGTCGCTCGGTCGGGCCGAACGACTGGACCGGTTTGTAGCATAAAACCCTAACTGATACAGAACTAACGCCAAGCCCGTGCTGATAGTCCTCTCATGTGTATGCCAGCGAGTATGCGACACCGTCACAAGGAGACGGCGACTCGACGGACGGCCCCGTCCGAGCCCCGGGGAGCCGATCACCGACCGCCGGAGTCGGAGGGGGGAGCCGATCACCGGCCGTCGGGGCCGGAGGGGGGAGCCGATCACCGGCCGTCGGGGCCGGAGGGGGGAGCCGATCACCGGCCGTCGAACGGACGGGAGGGATCATGAGCTCGACGGACGCGGCCGGCGACGGCTCGACGGGCGACGGGCGGAGCCGCCGGAACTTCCTGCAGCTCGCGGCCGGGGTGGCCGCCGGGACGGTCGTCACCGGACACACCGCGGAGATCGGCGCCGCGTTCGAGCAGGTCACCGACGGCGATCTGGAGGTCGTCTGGCTGCAGGGACAGTCCTGTACCGGCTGTACGATCTCGGTTCTCCAGGGGGAGTATCCCTCCCTCGAGGGGGTGTTAGGCGAGTTCCGCATGGAGGTGACCTTCCACCCGACGATCATGGCCGAGGCGGGCGAGCCGGCGATCGCGGCCATGAGCGACTCACCGGACGTCCTCGTCGTCGAGGGATCGACCCCGGTCGACATCCCGGAGGCGGCGACGGTAGGCCGGGCGGCCGACGGCTCGAGCAAACCGATGGTCGACTGGGTCCAGGAGCTCGCCCCGGAGTCGGAGTACGTCGTCGCCGTCGGCAACTGCGCCTCCTTCGGCGGCTGGCCGGCCGCGGAGAACAGAGAAAACCTCTACGGCCTCGGGGCGAACGTCACCGGCGCACGCGGCGTCCAGTTCGAGGGGCGGGAGCCACCGGGCGTGCTCGGCCCCGACTTCACCTCCGGAGCTGGCCTGCCCGTGGTCAACCTCGCGGGCTGTCCGGTCCACCCGGATTACGTCCTGTTGACGCTCGCGACCGTGCTCAACGGTCACGTCCCGGAGCTCGACCGGTACAACCGCCCGAAGCCGTTCTACGAGCCCCTCGTCCACGACAACTGTGCGTTGCGGGGCTACTTCGACCGGGGGGAGTTCGCCGAGAAGCCCGGTGACGACGGCTGTCTGTACAAAGTCGGCTGTGCCGGCCCGTACACCCGGTGTGACGATCAGAGCCGGCTCTGGAACGACGGGACGAGCGTCTGTCTCAACGTCGGCGCACCCTGTATCGGCTGTATGGAGCCGGAGTTCTGGGACCGCTTTGCACCCTTCGACGAGGAGCTCGAGCGCCAGTCGTTCTTCGGGCCGTTCACCGCCGAACAGGCCGGCTGGGCCGGCATCGCCGCCGCCGGCGTGGGGATCGGTGCCCACGCCGTCAGGAAGGCGACGGGGTACGGCTCAGTCGGGATGGGTGACGTCGACGGCGAAGGTGATTCGACGGTCGGCGGCGAGGACGGTCCCGCGGTCGACGACGGGGACGGTCCCACGGCCGACGACGGGAACGGAGGTGAGCGGTAGCCATGGTCGAAGTGACGATCGATCCGACGACGCGCATCGAGGGTCACCACGGGACCACCCTGGAGGTCGACGACGGCGTGGTGGTCTCGGCGGAAAGTGAGATGAAGATGTTCCGGGGCGCGGAGATCATCACGATCGGCCGCAAGCCGACCGACGCCGCACAGATCACGGGAATGGTCTGTGGCGTCTGCTTTCTCTGTCACCGCCTCTGTTCCTCGAAGGCCGCCGAGGACGCCGCGAGAAACGCCGGCGTCTTCGATGGGCCGCCGCGAAACGCCGTGTTGTTGCGCGACGCAGCCGAGGGGATCTTCTACCTGTGGAACCACGCGATCCACCTCTTCGCGCTCGTGGGGCCGGACTACAGCGACGCTGTCGCGGGAACCGGCTTCGACCGGCTCGACCCGCTCGAGGGTGAGGGATACCTGAGCGCACTCGAGAACCAGCGGACGCTGATGAAGGCGTTGACCGAGTTCGGCGGCCGGGCGCCCCACCCCGTCGGCTACCTCCCCGGCGGGCTGGCGACCCACCCCGATCCGTCGACGATCCAGCGGGTTCGCTCCCGGGTCGCCGAGGTGAGCGAGTGGCTCGGCCCGACCGACGCGGTGCCGGCGGTCCTCGAGAACGTCCAGGACGGCGCGTTCGATCCCGAACTCGGCGAGGGGCTCCACGACGTCGTCTCGATCCTGGCCGGAGCCGCCGAGCTCGGGGCCGCCGACATCGGCGAGGGTCCCGGCCGGTACTACAGCAACGGCATCTTCGAGGACCCCGACTCCGGGGAGCTGTTCTTCCCCCGGGGGGTCTACCGGGACGGCTCGGTCGAGCACCTGAGCAGGGACGAGGTCGTCGCCGGGATCACCGAAGACACCGAGTATTCCTGGTACACCGACGACTCGGGGGGACCGCCGACGGAGGCGAAACCGCCAGAGCCGGAGCTCGGGAAGGAGGAGGCCTACTCCTGGGGGAAAGCGCCGCGGTTCGACGGCCAGTCGATGGAGGTGGGGCCGCTTGCCCGCCTCGTGCTCGCCGAGCAGGACCCGTTCGACCTGCGAGAGAGCCTCGGCGGCGGCGCGGCCGAGAGCAACACGCTAAACCGGCTGATCGCCCGCGCACAGGAGGTACTCGTCGTCCGCGACCGGGTGCTCGAGTGGCTCGACGCGATCGATCCCGCCGAGCCGTTCATGACGGAGTTCCCCGACGGGTTCACCGGGAACGGCGTCGGCCTCTTCGAACCCTCCCGTGGGGCCCTGAGCCACTACGTGGACGTCGCGGACGGCACGATCGAACGCTACCAGATCATCACCCCGACGCTGTGGAACATCGGCCCGCGGGACGGCGAGGGCAACCCCAGCATCATGGAGGAGGCGGTCGTCGGCGATCCTGTCGAGGACGTCGAACACCCGCTCGGGGTCATGCGGACGATCCGTTCGTTCGATCCGTGTCTCGCCTGTGCGGTCCACGTCCGGAGCCCCGACGCGGAGTACGAGACGGTGATCGAACCGGCCCGTCCGGGGATGGACGGGCAGGGCTGTTCGACCGGGGATCCGCCGGTGATCGAGGATGACTGACCGGGCGGACGGACCGGTCGGTCGGGCCGATCGATCCGACGACTCCCCCGACCGTCACCGGAGTGGGGCCGACCGGCGGGTGTCGGCCCGGACTGACGGGGGCGGTCCGACCGGCCGCGGCGACGACCGTCTCGGAGTCGTCGAGCGGCTACCCGGCGGGTCGGCGGCCGTCTCGCTCCGGCGGGAGGTCGCCGAACGGTACGAGCCGTACCTGGGGCTCGACCCCGAGGAGAAGGGGTCCGTCCGTCGGTGGGGACTCGGCTCGATCGTCTCCCACTGGCTTCTGGTGGTCTCGATGATCGTCGTGGCCGGGACCGGCTTCCTGTTCTGGACCGGCTGGTACGGCCCGCTGAACGTCGGGATCTGGGACGGCTACCAGACGTCGTTCTACCTGCACACCTGGGGTGGGGTCGTCCTCGCGGTGCTCGCGCTCGTCGTCTTCCCGTTTTACCACCGGGTCGCCGACGGCCACCGGCTGGTCGTGAGCGTCGACCAGCTCAAAGAGGAGATCGTGATCGCGCTCTCGTTCGTGGGCCTGATGGCGTACATCCCCGGCTACAAGAACGCCCGACGGACATACGACGAGGACGAGGGAGAGTGGGTCGGCTACCACCCGATGCAGACGGTGTTCTGGTACGTCACCTGGGGGTTCGTCGCCGTGCTCACCCTGACCGGCTTCGCGCTGTGGGTCGAGATCGCGAGCGACCCCGCGTGGTGGATCGCCGTCCTCGGGTTCACACAGGGGTGGGCGACCTACGAGACGATGTTGTTGCTCCACCTGATCGCGACGTTCTGGGTGATCGCCGCGGTCGCGATCCACGCGTACTTCGCGGTCATGCCGGGCAACGTGGACTTCCTGCGATCGATGGTCGTCGGTACCGTCGACGCCTGGACGGTCGACGGGGACGAACCGGACCGGGCGAAGCCGGTCGATGAACCGGGCCCGGAGACCCCGTCCGGGGGTGTCGACGATGACTGACGGATCGCCGGCGGAGCTGGCGATCGTCGGCGTCGGAAACGAGCTCGTCGGCGACGACGGAGTCGGACCGCGGGTCGTCGCGGCTCTCGAATCCGCCCTCGGAACGCCCCCCGAGGGGGTACGGCTGTGTAACGCGGGCACGACGGGCTTTCTCGCCCTCGAGGCGATGAGCGGCTGTGACCGGGCGATCGTGATCGACGCGATCGCAGCGGACGCGGAGCCCGGCACCGTCCACCGCTACCGGTTCCGGGACGGTGCTTTCGACGGGGAGATCCCCGAGATGACGATGCACGACGTCTCGTTCACCGAGGCGTTGCGTTTCGCCCGGGAGGTCTACGAGCTTCCCGGGGACGTCTCGATCCTCGGTGTCGAGCCCGCCTCCCTCGAGACCCGTCTCGGACTCACCGAGCCCGTCGAGCGGGCGATCCCGGCAGTGATCGACGCCATCGCGGCGCGCGAGCCCGCGATCGAGGCGGCCGTCGGCGACGGGCCGCCGGCCACCGTGACCGACGAGGGGGTGATCGACGCGTGAACGCCGTCTGGTACTGTACGGACTGTGAGACGCGGATCGACCGCGAGGAGATCGACGAACACGAGGCCGACGGCCACCACGTGCGGGGACAGCTGCGTCCCGACCGGCTGATCGGCAACGATCCGTGGAACATGACACTCGAGGGACCGACGACGGACGAGAGACCACACGACGAACCGGACGCCGAGACGCCGGACGGGAGCCGCTCCGGACGGCCGGGGTCTCCCGAGCCGGACGGCGACCGATCGCCCGACGGGGAGGGAGACGGCTGATGTGTCTCGGCATCCCCGGGGAGATCCTCGAGATCGACGGCCACGAGGCCCGCGCGGAGTTCTGGAACGTCGAGAAGACCGTCCGGCTCGACATCGTCGGCGACGCCGTCGAGGTCGGCGACTACGTGCTCAACCACGCCGGCTTCGCCATCCGAAAGCTCCCCGACGGCGAAGTCGAGGAGACGATCGAGATCTACGAGTCGTTTCTCGAGGGAGACGAGGAGGAGGCTTTAGAGGAGATCGGCGCGACCGACGCGACCCTGGAGTTCGGCTCACGGCCAGCCGCGGTCGTCGAGTCGGGATCGGTCGGGGACGGCGAAGACGACGATTCGGACGACGGGGCCGGTCCGGACGGCGTTCCCGTCGACGGGGGGTGCGACGATGGCGACTGACGCGACCTTGCAGTTCCGGGATCCCGACGCGGCGAGGGAGATCGCCGACCGTCTCGAGGCGTCGATGGACGAGATTGGCGAGCCAGTCGACGTGATGCACGTCTGTGGCTCTCACGAGCAGGCGATCGC
>PUPA01000014.1 GCA_003552885.1 Natrialbaceae archaeon | reverse complement strand
TCACGGACGCACTGGGCGTTCGGGTGTTAATTCCAGCCGACCCATCTTGGGAAGGTCGAGGGGAATTAAATTCGCCTGCGACAGCACGGCCCGTTTTGGGACGTGCGGTCAAAACGGTGAAACCTCGGGGGCTTGACCCCGAGGTACTTCACTACGACCCGCGGACCGCCGCCGGGTCGGCAGGTCAACGTTTACGTAACGTCCTCGTGAGCGTGTGGTATGGACGTCCGAACCGGATTCTTCGCCCTCCTCGTGGCCGTCCTCGGGGCGATCGGCTTCCTGCTCGTCGACCCGTTCCTCCAGTACGTGATGGCCGCGGCGTTGCTGGCGTTCGTCCTCTCTCCGGCCCACCGGCGGCTCGCCCCCCGCGTGGGTCCCCGGATCTCGGCGATGGCCCTCACCGCGCTCGCGTTCGTGACGGCGATCGTCCCCGTGTTGGTGCTCTCGGCGATCCTCATCGACACCGCGATCACCTTCCTCGACGGTCTGGAGGGCTCGGAGCTGGTGGCTGCCCTCGACTCGCTGCGGGTGTTTTTAATCGAGGAACTCGGGGTCGATCCGGCGTACGTAGACGACATCGAAACCGCGGCCATAGAGGAGTTCGAGGGGTTGCTCTCGGCCTCGGCGGAGATCCTGTTGGCCCAGACGATGGGGCTGCTCGATACGACCGTCGAGGTCGCTCTCGGGGTGTTGGTGCTCGCCTTCCTGTTGTACTACCTGCTCGTTGACGGCCACGAGCTGGTCGGGTGGACCCGCGAGGTGACGCCGCTGGCCGACGACGTCCAGGACGAACTCTACGAGGAGATGTCCGTGGTCACGTGGGCGGTGATCGGCAGCCACCTGCTCGTCGCGGTCGTCGAGGGCATCCTGGGTGGGATCGGCCTCTGGCTGGTCGGCGTCCCGAACGCCGCCTTCTGGGCCGTGGTCATGGTGGTCGTCTCGGTCATGCCGGTGATCGGCGTCTGGCTCGTCTGGGCACCGATGGTCGTCTACCTGATCGTCGTCGGCGACCCCGTTGCCGCGGCCCTCCTGCTCGCCTACGGGATCGCCGTCCTCTCGGTGGTCGACAACTACCTGCGGGCGATCTTCGTCGACCGCGGCTCCGGCGTCCACCCCGCGATCGTGCTCGTCGGCGTCCTCGGTGGCATCTACCTCCTCGGGATCATGGGGCTGTTTCTCGGCCCGATCCTGCTCGCGCTGTTCAAAGCGAGCGTGACTGTGTTCGACCGGACCCACGGGGTCTCCACGTGACCGGCGTCCCCGACCACGCCGTCGAGACCCCCGTAGACCTCACACCCAACTGGTCGACTCACGCCCGAAATGGGGTGGGTGTCCTGACCCCCCGTGATCGGGGGGAACATTCAATACTATGGTGTGCGTTATCATGGGCATGGCATCCTCACCCATCGATGCCGGCGACGACGTGTTCGACCAGTTCCTCTCGGACCGCGGACACACAACCGAGCGCCCAGGGTGGGAGCGAAACTACAACAAAAAGCAGTGTCCGGAGTGTGGCGGCCTCCACGAGACGTCGGCACGCTCCTGTACGGTCTGTGGCTGGGATCCGCGCGAACGGCGCTCCTGAGCCGCGAGCCGACCGCTCTCCGGACCGAAGAACGGTCGATATGATTATTAGTGTGGATTATCAACTCCCGAGCAGAGGGACGATGCCGGAATGCCAGAACTGTGGCTCTTTCGTAACGGTCGCCTACGCCCGCGTGTTCACGCCGACGGGCGTCGACGAACCCCGGGTCTGCCCGGCGTGTGAGGACCTGATCCGCGACGGCGCCGAGATCCGTCGGGCCAGATCACCCCGGAACAACTGACTGCGGTCACCGGCCGGCCCGCGGCTCCGCGTCCGGATACTCCCGGCCGACCGCGAGGGCGATCACGTTGAGCACGAGCAAGGCGAGAAATCCGAGGAGCCGAAGCGGCGAGTCGAGTCCGAGGGCCATCACGGGGAGGTAGACGAGCGGCAAGAGCGTTCCGAACCAGAACGCGACGGCGGTGGTCGTGCTTCCGAGTGTCACGGTTCCGTGGGGAGGCGACGAGGACGTATGGTTATCCGGTGGCTACGCCGGCGGAAGGCGGCCCAAGGAGCCCGTCCACGGCGGTGTTCCGCCGTGGCGTGACCGTCCGTCCCGCCGACGTGTACGCCCTCGCTAGAGCCGGCGAACCCCGGGGCGACACGCCACGGGAGGCCTAGCTCGCTACTGGGGCTCCGGCCGTTCCCCGAGGGTCAGGTCGACGGTCGTCCGTTCGCCGTCACGGACGATCTCGACGTCGAGTTCGTCGCCGGGGCTGCGCTCTAAGGTGAGAAACGCCGAGAGTGCCTCGCGGTTCGGGATCTCCGTTCCGTCCATCGAGAGGACGACGTCGCCGCCTATCGGCACCGGCTCCCCGCTCACCGTCCGCTCGTCGGGGCTGCCCTGGAGTACGCCGTCCGAGGGGCTTCCCTCCTCGACGTCGACGACGATCACCCCCCGTGCCTCCTCGAGGCCGTTCTCGGCGGCGACCGTCGGATCGACCGTCTCGAGGACGACGCCCATATACGGGTGGGCGTACTCGCCCGTCTCGATCAGCGACGGGACGACCCGTCGGGTCAGCGCCGCGGAGATCGCAAAGCCGATGTTGTCCCCGCCACCGGCGTTGACGACCCCGACGACCTCCCCCGACAGGTTCACCAGCGGCCCGCCGCTGTTTCCGGGGTTGACGCCGGCGTCGAACTGGACGACGTTCGGGAACGCCCGGGGTGGACCGCCGGGGCCCGCCGGCACCTCGAGCGAGCGGTCGACGCCGCTGACGATCCCCTGGGTCATCGAGCCCTCGAGCCCCAGGGGGTTGCCGACCGCGAGCACCTCCTGGCCGACGACGGGGTACTCCTCGGCCAGCGCGAGCGGGTCGGCGGCCTCCGGGGCGTGGTCGACCTCGACGACGGCGAGGTCGCTGTAGAAGTCGGTGCCGACGAGCTCGGCGGTCGTCCAGTCGCCGTCTATGTACTGGAGTTCGATCTCCTCGCCGCCGGCGACGACGTGTTCGTTCGTCACCGCGTGGCTCCCGTCGACCAGGAACGCCGACCCCTGTCCCTGGGCCTCCCCCTCGTCGAAGGGCCGTTCGACGCCGAGGACCCGCACGAGCGTCACCGAGTCGATCACTTCCTCGTACACCTCGGTGTACACCGACCCCTCGGAGACGTTCTCCCGGTCGATCTCCGCCGAGCTGTTCGACTCGAAAGAGACCGACGTCCCGCTCTGTGGGGCGACACAGCCCGCGGCCGTAGCCAGCAGGCCGGAGCCGACGGCCCCGAGCAGTCGACGGCGACCGAGTCGCGTCTCGTCCATACACTACCGTAGGTTCGCTCGTGCTTGAATCCACGGACCGTCGAGGACGGCGGTGCCGTCCGAAAGCGTGTTAGCCGCGGCGTGCTCACTGGCGAGCCATGACCGTAACCGAGCAGGCCCGTGCGCTGGTGGAGTCGGGGCCCGTCTGTGACTCCTGTCTGGGCCGTCCGTTCGCCGACCGGAGCTTCGGGCTGACGAACGCGGAGCGTGGACGGGCGTTGCGGACCACCCTCGCGCTCGCGGCCGACGAGCCCTACGAGCCGCCCGAGACAGCCGACTGTTGGGTCTGTGAGGGGTACGCGGGCACCTTCGACGCGATCGCCGGGACGATCGTCGCGGAGCTCGACGGCGTCTCCTTCGGGAGCTACCAGGTCGGCAGCCGGGTTCCCCCGCTCGTCGAGGAGAACGATCGGCTGCTCAGGGAGGAGGCGGGGCTCGATCCGGAGGTCGGCGAGAGCCTGAGCCGGGAGGTAAACCGCGAGGTCGGCCGTCGGGTCGGCGCGCTCACCGGGGCCGACGTCGAGTTCGAGCGCCCGGACGTGCTCGCGATCGTCGACCTCGGCGCGTTCGACCCGCTCGAAGACGAGGTGACGGGCCACGCCGTCGACGTCCGTATCAACCCCGCGTTCGTCTACGGCCGCTACCGAAAGCTCGAACGGGGGATCCCACAGACCGAGTGGCCCTGTCGGGAGTGTGGCGGGGACGGGAGCCGGCTGGGTGTGGACGGCGAGGAGCCCTGTGAACACTGTGGGGGTTCGGGCTACCTGTACGACACCAGCGTCGAGGGGCTCGTCGCCCCACACGTCGTCGAGGCGATGGACGGTGAGGAGGGGGTGTTCCACGGTGCCGGCCGCGAGGACGTCGACGCGCGGACCCTCGGGGAGGGACGGCCGTTCGTCCTCGAGGTGGAACGACCCCGCGACCGGACCCCCGACGTCGACGCGTTACAGCGTCGGATAACCGAGGCGGCGGACGGCGAGATCGAGGTGCGAGGGCTCCGGCTGGCCAGGTACGATATGGTCGAGCGGGTCAAAGAGCTGGAGGCGAGCAAACGCTACCGCGCGGACGTGGACCTCGGCGACCCCGTCGACGCGGCGACCCTCGAGGACGCCCTCGCGGAGCTCGACGGGACGACGGTCGAACAGTACACGCCACGGCGGGTCGACCACCGCCGGGCCGGCCTCACCCGCGAGCGCACGGTCTACGGGATCGACGGCGAGCTGACCGGCCCGACGCGGGCGGAGCTGTGGATCCACGGCGCCGGCGGGCTCTACGTCAAGGAACTCGTCAGCGGCGACGACGGCCGCACCGAACCGAGCCTCGCGGGGTTGCTCGGGGTCGACGCCGAGGTCACCGCCCTCGACGTCGTCGGCGTCGAGGGCGAGAAGGAGCCGTTCGAGCGCGAGGCGTTCTTCCGGACGTAGCCCCTCGGCCGTGGGCGACGCCCACTCAGGTGTGTTCTCCGGCCGTGAGCGACGCCCACGGCAGGAAGGCGTCCTCAAGTCTGAGCGACGCCCGCGGCAGCAAGGCTTTTTTCCGGTCGGAGCGACGGCGAGAGCGTGCGCGTCCGCCACGAGCCGGCCGGGGGGGAGGGAGCCGACGGGGACGACCGTACGCGGGTGCTGGCCACCGAGGTCGAGACCGCCGATTCGGTGCTCGCCCAGACCCGCGGGCTGATGTTCCGCCGATCGCTGCCCGACGGCTACGCGCTCGCGTTCCGGTTCGACGGCACGCGTCGACGCGACGTCCACACGCTTTTCGTCTTCGTTCCGATCGACGTCGTCTGGGTCGCAGACGGCGTCGTCCGACGGGTCGAGCGTCTCGATCCGTTCCGGGGGTTCGCCCGCGAGCGGGCCGACCTGATCGTCGAGCTCCCCGCCGGCGTCGCCGACGGGGTCGCCCCGGGCGACCGACTCCTCCTGGAGGACGCCTGAGTGGGGCTTCGGGCCCGAAGCTGTGAGTCGACTCACGGCAGTACCGACTCCCGGCACGAACACGCTGTATCACCCGGCAGTGGCCAGTGCTCGATGGCAGAGACCGAGATCCGCTCTGCCGATCAGCTGTCCTCCCCGGAGCGATCGTAACCGTGCGCTCGCCCGTGGGCTCGAACGTCGACGTACGTCTTCGCGCCCACGATAAGGGCGAGTAGCCCGACGGGAGATCCGGTGACGGCTATCGCGGCCCCGGCGAAGACGACCGTTCCAACGAGCCCGTACAGCCGGGGAAACGGCTCAACCAACAGCGTGACCGGCCCTTTCCGTTCGTACTCGCGACCTTCGAGGAAGTCGAATCGGTACGAAAGGACGTGTGTCACGGAGAGTGCAACGGCAGCACCGAGCACGACGAGCGGCGAAGCAGCTTCGACGCCGGATAGATCGTCCGGGAGTGAAAGCACCGGGAAGCCAAGAAACCCCCAAAACACAGCGTAGGTGCCGAGAAAATCCCGAAAGACGCGCTCTCGTGGTTTGTCGACCAGTGATCGTACTGTCCGGGACCCTCCCGACCCCATCGGACTGTACTCCCAGTTCGGAAGCTCTTCGGGGTTGTCCGTCCCCTCAGCACGCCGGATCTTCGCTGCGGTTGCCGCGCCGATGACGCCCACCTCGACCCAGTAGACGACCAACAGCGCGTGGAGGTCGACGTCAAATACAACGAAGCTGATGAGCGGGATGGCGTTTCCAGCGATGATGACCCCGAGATTGACTCGGTGGGCTACTCGCATTGAACATCGGTTCCTCGGATAGAAAATAAATGGTTCTGCTGTCCAGCTGTGACGCATCCGTGCCCCTCTCGCACGTC
>PUPA01000097.1 GCA_003552885.1 Natrialbaceae archaeon | reverse complement strand
GGCTACGGCGACGTCCACCCCACGGGTGAGGCCGCACGGCTGTTCACCGTCTCGCTCGCGATCCTCGGCCCGACGGCGGTCGGGGTCGTCGTCGGAAGCGTCCTGGCGCCCACGCTCGAGGGGTGGATCTCCGACTCGCACGGGGCGGGCCGGTCCGGCAGGGGGCTCCGTGCCGACGGTGGGTGCTCCCCGTGGACGACGGGACGCGGCCATCGATGGGCAGGAGAGCGTGGTCGTCGGTGGACTGGAGAGCGTGGTCGTCGGTGGACTGGAGAGCGTGGTCGTCGGTGGACTGGAGAGCGTGGTCGTCGACGGACGGGTGTCGGTCCCCGACGACGCCGGATCAGGCGCCGCCGTCCGCGGTGTTCCCCGGGACGAACCGAAACGAGAGGAGGTGACCTTCGGGACAGGTGACGCTGCGTGTCTTGTACGGGTCGCCGGGTCCGTCGGTCTCGGCTCCACCAGCGGTGACGGACTCGATCGTCGATCCGCGGGGAACGCCGATCGGAACCGCGCCGCCACAGGTCGGACACGAGATCGTCGGGGGATGTGTCATTCGTCTACCACCGTCGTCGGACGCGTCGCCTTCCGTCGGACTCGTCTCATCGAATCGGCGTAAGAAAGCCGGGTATAAAGATGATCCATCGAACCAGTTAGGGGGACGGGAGGGGCGCTCACGAGCGGTCGGCGGCCTCCCACAGCGGGTAGAGATCGTCCGTAACGGGGTCGACGACCCGTTCGCCGTCGAGGACGAGCGCCGGCTCGCCCGCCTCGACCGTCCCGATCGGCTCCGCGGTGATCGCCGCCGCCTCGAGGGCCGCGAACGCCTCGTCGACGGCCCCGGCGGGGACCGTCGCCAGGAGCGCGCCCGAGCCGAAGATCCGGAGGGGGTCGACGCCGGCGGCCTCACAGAGCCGTCGACTCTCCTCGCGGACCGGGATCGCGTCGCGGTCGACCGCCAGCCGAACGCCGGAGGCGCCCGCGACCTCCACCAGCCCGGCGAGGATCCCGCCCTCCGTGGGGTCGTGCATCGCGGTGGCGTACTCGCGGACGGCCCGGCCGTCCGGGACGACGCTCACCTCCTCGAGGAACGCCCCGGCACGCTCGCGGACGTCGGGGTCGACGCCGAGTTCGTCCCCGAAGTCGGACGCGAGGATCGCCGTCCCCTCGATGCCGGCTCCCGTCGTGAGGAGGATTCGGTCGCCGGGCTCGGCTCCGCCCGTCGGTACGAACCGGTCGGTCGTTCCAAACGCCGTCATGACGACGATCGGCCGCTCTATGGCGTCGACGTACTCCGTGTGACCGCCGACCACGGTCGCGCCGATCTCACGTACGGCCGCGTCGATATCGCGGCTGACGGGCTCCAGCTCCTCCTCGTCGGTCAACAACAGGACGGCCGTCAGCCACCGCGGGTCGGCCCCGGAGGCCGCGACGTCGTTGCAGGCGACGTGGACGCCGAGCCGACCGACCGCCGACGCCGCGAGCGAGATCGGGTCGGAGCTGACGACGAGGATCCCCTCCGGGGGCTCGATCGCCGCGGCGTCCTCGCCGTAGGCGGGCCCACACAGGACCGTCCCGTCGGCCTCGCCGGTCCGACCGAAGACGTGTTCGAGCAGGTCGTCCGGAGTGGCTTTCCCGGGCATGGAACGAACGTGTGGGGGTTCGAGTCTTGTAGCTGTCGAAGCCGGCGAGCGCCGGAGCCAGCCGGAGGTCAGTCGAGTCGTTCGATCCGGCCCGCGAGCTCCGAGTCGACCACGGTCTTCGGGGCCAGGTTGGCGACGGCGTCGAGGAAGTTGATCCGGTAGCTCGCGGGGCCGGCGTGTGGTGACTCGGCCGCGCGCTCGCCCGCGAGGCCGTAGGCGAGGGTGCCGTGGACGGCCGCCGTGAGATCGTCCTCGAGCGAGCCACGGAAGGCCGCGAGCGTCGCACCAAGCATGCAGCCGGTGCCGACGACCGCGCCCATCAGCTCGTGGCCGGCCGTAATCCGGTAAGCCGTTTCCGCGTCGGCGACGACGTCTTCGGCGCCCGAGGCGACGACGACCGCGCCGGTCTCGGCGGCGAGCGCGCGTGCGGTCTCGCCGATCCCCTCGTACTCGCCGACCGACTCGACGCCTTTGACCTCGGCTTCCGCGCCCGCGAGGTGGCTGATCTCGCCGTAGTTCCCCTTGACGATCGCGAACTCGACCGCGGAGAGGAGACTCCCCTGGACCCGATCGCGGGTCGGCGTCGCTCCCGCGCCGACGGGGTCGAGTACGACCGGGACGTCGAGGTCGTTGCCGGCCCGACCGGCCTCGTGGAGGGCCTCGACGTTCCGGTCGCTCATCCGGCCGGTGTTGAGCAAGATCGCGCCGGCCAGCTCGGCCATCTCCCCGGCGTCGCCGGGCGCGTCGGCCATCACCGGCAGCGCACCCCAGTGGAGGACGACGTTCGCCAGGTCGTTTTTCGTCACCTCGTTGGTGAGCTGCTGGACCAGCGGCTCGCGCTCGCGGATCGCCCGCAGGGAGTCGGCGAGCCCCTCGCCCGTCGTCGCGGTCGGCTCAGACATCGGTCACCGCCTCCCGGAGCCGTTCGGTCGCCGTGGCCGGCTCCTCGGCAGCCGTGATCGCGCTTATCACCGCGATGCCCGCGGCGCCGGCCTCCCGGACCGCCGGGGCGTTCTCGGCGGTGATCCCGCCGATGCCGATGACGGGGATTCCGACGCGGTCGACGATCTCGGCCACCCGGTCGGTGCCGATCCCGTCGTTCTCCTCGGGGACGTCCGCCTTCGAGCTCGTCCCGTACACCGCACCGACGCCGAGGTAGTCCGCGCCCGCACGCTCGCCCTCTACCGCCTCCTCGACCGTCGACGCCGAGTAGCCAACGACCGCGTCGGGGCCGAGCGCCTCGCGGGCCACCTCCACGGGCAGGTCGCCGGTGCCGAGGTGGACCCCGTCGGCGTCGATCGCCCGCGCGAGGTCGATCCGGTCGTTGACCAGCAAGGCGACGTCCGTCTCCGCGGTCAGCTCGCGTAGCTCCAGTCCGAGGGCGTACCGCGAGCGGGCGTCGACGCCCTTCTCGCGGAGCTGGACGGCGTCGATCCCGCCTTCGATCGCCGCCGTGACTACCTCCCGGCTCGACCGGCCCGCAGAGAGGGACTCCTGGGTGACGAGGTAGGTCCGCCACTGGTCGGGATTCATGGGTGTTACTACCCGGGTGTGGGGAAAGTCCCTTCGATCCGTCCGTCGCCCCCGCAGCCGACACGTTACCGGCCGGAGGGACGATCGAGGGGATCGAGGATGGACCGGCCGACGCGAGAGCCGGAGGGGAGATCCAATGACTGGGGTAGACATATAATGGACCTGCGAGAAACGATTGTATCCCGATTGATTCCAACACATACCGCCCGTAACTTTTTGTAGGGACGGACGCTGTCAGTCGATTATGACCACGCGTGTCGTCGTACTGGGTGCCGGTTACGCCGGCTGTGCAGCCGTCACGGAGCTCGAGAGCGCAGCGAGTGACGACCTCGAGATCGTCTGGATCTCCGAGGACGACTACCACCTGTTGCTCCACGAGGTCCACCGGACGATCCGGGATCCGACGGTCGAGTCGAGCGTCACGATCCCTGTCGCGGAGATCAAAGACGAGACGACGGAGTTCCGCGAGGGTCGCGTCGTCGGCGTCGACACCGACGCCCGGGCGGTCGAACTCGAGGACGGCGAACGAGTCGGCTACGACTACCTGATCGTCGCCATCGGGAGCGCCACCGCCGACTTCGGCATCGAGGGCGTGGACGAACACGCCCACTACGTCGAGAGCCTCGAGGCGACCCTCCGGATCCACGAGGAGATCCGTGCTGCCGCCGAGGGTGCGAGCTGGGAGGAGCCGGCCCGCGTGGTGGTCGGCGGCGGCGGGATGTCCGGCGTCCAGGTCGCCGGCGAGGTGGCCGAGCTGCGCGACCGCCACGAGGATCCCATCGACGTCACGATCGTCGAGGGGCTCGACGACGTCCTCCCGAAGGGCGATCCGGGCGCCAGGGAGTCGGTGCGGCGACACCTGACCGATCGCGGGGTGACGATCCGGACCGGCTCGTTCGTCACCCGGGTCGACGACGAGCACGTCTACGTAGATGAGGGAGCGACGCCGCTCGCTTACGACGTGTTGATCTGGACCGGCGGCATCGCCGGCCACGAGGAGGCGGCGAACGTCGACGTCGCCCGGGAGGGGCGCTCCGGCCGAATTCACGCAGGCACGGATCTTCGGACCGACGACGAACGCGTGTTCGCCGTCGGCGACGCCGCCTTGGTCGAGCAGGGCGACGATCGGTACGCGCCGCCGACCTCCCAGGCGGCCTGGGGGGCCGCCGAGGTCGCCGCCAGGAACGTCCTCCACGAGCTGCGCGGCGAGCCGCTCGAGAGCTACCACCACGTCGACAAGGGGACCGCGATCTCCGTCGGCGACGACACCGTGGTCTACGACGTGGTCGGGCTGCCGTTCGAGACGATCGAGGGGATCGCCGGCCGAACGCTGAAGCGGGCGATCGCCGCCCGCTGGATCGTCTCGGTCTCCTCCGTTCGGACGGCGGTCCGGGCCTGGGGCGACATGTGACCTCGCGGCCGGCTTCGGGAACGAAACCCTTTAGCTAGTCGGGGCGAAACCACGGGTACGGGACCGTGGGTTAGCCTGGTATACTTCGGGCCTTGGGTGCCCGCGACCGCGGTTCAAATCCGCGCGGTCCCATCCTCTCGAGCGTCTCGAGCCGTTCGCGGAGGCGATCGATGGACGCCTCGGAGCTCTGGCTCGTCCGGACGAATTATCAAACCGCGAGCACGTGACCCTCCGGCGCGATGCCCCCTACGGACGCTCTTCAACACGGTCACGTTTCCCAAGGGCTGATAACATTAACACACCTTTTTGACAATAGACGTCATAGGAGAAGCTTATAGTTATGAGTACACCATCGAGTACTGCGGGAATCCCTCTGCACCTGTCCGATTCCGCTCTCGACAGGTTCGACGGGAACGACGTCGTCTGTCTGGTCGACGGGGAGCACTATCCACCGGTTACGGCGGCGACGCTCGAGGCGCTCGAGTCCAACGGCGCAGTCGTCTCCGGACTCGTCTTCCTGGGCGGGACCGAGAAGATCGAGGATCCGACGGCGGAGTTAGCAACGGCCGGAGCCACGGACGCCGCCGAGATCTACACCGGGGAGGACGTTCTCGGCGCGATCGAACGGGCGATCCTCGAACAGGAGCCGACGATCGTCGTCGACCTGTCGGACGAGCCGGTCGTGACCTACGAGGATCGGTTCGAGATCGCGTCGACGATCCTGACCCACGGCGTCGACTACGTCGGTGCGGACTTCGTCTTCGAGAGCCCCGAGGCGAACGAGGTGCTCGAACGGCCGAGTCTCTCGATCATCGGAACGGGGAAACGGATCGGAAAGACCGCCGTGGGCGTCTCGATCGCCCGGACGATGGACGAGGAGGGGTACGATCCGACGATGGTCTGTATGGGCCGTGGCGGCCCACCGGACCCGGTCGTCGTCGACACGAGCGAGCGGACGATCGACGCCGACGCGCTCATCGAACTGGCCGAACGCGGCGAACACGCGGCCTCGGACTATCTCGAGGACGCGCTGCTCGCCGACGTGCCCACCGTCGGCTGCAGGCGGTGTGGTGGCGGCATGGCGGGCAACCCCGTCGCCTCGAACGTGGTCGCCGGCGCCGAGCGGACGGCCGACCTCGCCGACGGCTTCGTCATCATGGAGGGGTCGGGGGCGACGATGCCCCCGGTCGAGACGGACGCGAGGATCGCCCTCATCGGGGCGGTCCAGCCGCTCGAACACATCCTCCAGTACTTCGGACAGTACCGCGTGCGGACGTCGGATCTGGCGGTGGTGACGATGTGTGAGGAGCCGATCGCGAGCGAGCAGAAGGTCCGGCGGATCGAGGAGGGGATCACCACCATCGCTCCGGATGTCGACTACCTGCTGACGAGGTTCAGACCGGAGCCCGGCGAGGACGTCTCCGGGCGATCGGTCTTCGTCGCCACGACCGCGCCGGAGTCGGTCACACCCACGATCGAGACGACCCTCGAGGAAGAACACGGCTGTGACGTCGTCGGCCTCAGCACCAACCTCTCGAACCGGCCCAAACTCCGGGAGGACTTAGACGAGGGGATGGGTGCGGCCGACGTCTTGCTCACCGAGATCAAAGCCGCCT
>PUPA01000173.1 GCA_003552885.1 Natrialbaceae archaeon | reverse complement strand
TCGGTCCCCCGCCGGGAGCCGAGGATGTAGCCGACGACGGCGCCGGCCGCGGCGAGCGCGCCGGCGACCGTGAACCGTCGTCGCCGGGAGGATTCCGTCTCCTGGCTCTCCTCGACGGCCTCGACGATGGTCTCTCTCATCGACGTCTCGAGGCCCTTCTCGACTGCCTCCCGCACGACGCGTTCGGTGACGGGTCCGTCGCCGCCCTCGCTTTCGGACATATCGAGACAGACGATATCACGGTAGTTAGTTCTGTCTTCCGTTCCGATCCGTTCGATCGGGTCACCCGCGCGGTATCGACCGCCTACCGTCTCCGCCGCGTCCGGATAATAACCGACTACCCGCTTCGGGTGAGGATCGCCGCTGGCCGATCCGGATCCGACCGACGGCGACGGTCCGTCCGTCCGAACCGGCGACGCTTTCCGACCCACGCGACCGTCCGAAACCGTTCAAAGGCATCACATAACAAAACCGGTCGACTGTCGAGTGCCCGTATGAGCGTCATCCGCCGACCCGGTGTCCTGGGCCAGAACACCCAGCGACGGATCGTCGGCTGGACGGCCGCGCTCTCGGCGGCGACGATCGAGGTCGCCGCGGTGGGCGCGTGGTTCGTCCTCGTCGTCGTCGGGACGCGGACGGTCTCGACCGCCCTCGCTGGGTTAGGTATCCTCTTCTGTGGGGCGCTATTGCGAACCGGGATCTTCGGGGTGGCGACCCGGAATCTCGTCGACCTGTTCACCGCCTGGCGGCTGCTCGCCGCCCTCGCACTCACCGGGATCTGGATCCTCTGGTTGCTCGTCGCCGAGTCGGCCGGGATCCTCGCGGCGTCGGTCGTCCTCGCGGCGTTGCTGACCGGCCAGTTCGCCCTCGAACGGCACGCCTTCGGCATCCACGTCGGGGAGGGTCGACCGGTTCCCGAGCCCATCGCGTTCGTCCCCGGGACGCTGATCGCCCTCGGTGCCGCGGCGTTGCTCGTGGCCTCCTGGAACGTCGAGTGGTCGTACACGGCGACGCTGCTGTCGGTCGACGGTGTGACGTACGTCCTCCGGATCCAGCCCTACCAGTTCGGACTGGTCGCCCTCTGGCTGTCGGCGTTCGTCGCCCAGCAACGCCGGATCTACCGGACGCTGGTCGGCTGAGCGGGCATCCGGGCGGGAGCCCCCGCTCACGCGCCGACGTTCTGGTCGCCCTCGAACGGGCGCGGATCGCCCTCGATGTTCGCGTAGGCGACCGCGCGTCGACCGAGCGTGGCCACGCGCTCTTGTAGTTCCGGGTCGACGAGCGAGCCGTCCTCGAACGCCGTCCTCGCCGACGGGATCGCGACCTGGTGGGGGATGACCCACGCCGACAGCGCCCGGCAGGTCGAGCGCAGGTGCTCGAGGGCGGTCACCGGAAACGCGCCGCCGGCGACCGCGAGCAGCCCGACCGTCCGGTCCTCGAACTCCTCGAACCCACAGTAGTCGAGGGCGGTCTTCAGCGGCGAGGAGTAGCTGCCGTGGTAGGTCGGCGTCCCGAGGAGGATCGTATCGGCCCGCCGGACGCGCGTGGCGAACGCCTCGGCGTCGCCCGCGTCGGCCCGGTCGACGTCCGGGTCGAACGGCGGCAGCTCCCAGCCGCGCAGGTCGAGCAGCTCCGTCTCCGCGCCGGCCGCGGCCGACTCCGCGAGCGCCCGCTCGAGCGCCAGCCGGCTGTAGCTGCCGTCCCGGAGGCTTCCAGCAACGGCGACGACCCTGACCGGGCGCCCGTCGGGGCGCGTGGTCGGTGACATACGCCCCCCTCGGTTCCCCGCCCGAATAAATCCGGTCGCTCCCTCGCCGTCCGCTCGTTTCGAGGGTGTCGCTCGCCCGGATGGGCCGAAAACGCCGAAGGTGTCCGAAGGCGTCGGAAACGCCGAAGGTGCCCGGACGGGCCGGAGGTGTCGGGACCGTCGGAGTCGACTGGAGGTGTCGGAGCCGTCGGGATCGACTGGAGGTGTCGGGACCATCGGAGACACCCGGAGTCGGGGTCCGTGCCCCGGACCGTCACCGCCTCGTCGGCGCCTCCCGGTCGCGGATCCATGCCTCGGCCCCGTACTTGCGGTCGGCCAGCTCCCGGGCGGCCTCGAGCTCGTCCGCCCGCCAGCGTCCCTCCGTGGCGCCACACCACTCCCCGAGGGCGTCCCCGAGGAGCGCGACGGCCGTCCCCCGGTCGGTTCCCGCCTCCTCGCGGACGCCCGTCACCCGCTCGCGAAACCGGTCGACTGTCACGTCCGCGTCGGCGAACACGCCGAGGTGGCGCTCCGGGACGACCTCGTAGCTGATCGAGCCGTGCTGGATGACGACGTCGTTCCGGCGGTACTGGGCGTTGCCGCTTATCTTCCGTGCGCCCGACTCACCCGCGGGGGCGACCACGTCGTGGGCCGGATGGACGTCCCGGAGGTAACACGAGGGCTCGTGGATCGAGGCGCGTTCGCGGGCCGCGAAGCCGGCGTCGACGCCCATCCGGCGCAGTCCCTCGAGGATCGGCTCACAGAACAGCTCGTAACACGCCATCAGGTCCCCGGGCACTTCCTCTCGGGGGGCGACGATCGTGTAGGAGACGTCCCCGCGGGCGTCGTGGTAGATCGCGCCACCGCCGGTCTGTCGGCGGGTGAGGCCGATCCCCTCGCGCTCACAGAACGCCCGGTCGATCGCGCTCGCCTCGTTCCGGTAGCTCAGCGAGACCGTACTCGGCGTCCAGGAGTAGGTCCGGACCGTCCGGACGTCCCGCTCTATCGCGGTCCGACCGGCGACTTCCTCCAGGGCCATCTGAGTCGGGCCGTCGCGAGGGCCGTCCCGTATCAATCGCCACTCCCGGTCGGCGACGTCGCTCATGGCCGCGCCGAGGGCTGGGGGAGTGATAGCGGTTGCGACGCCGTCGGCGGCCCCGCGGACGCCGGGCGTTCAGGAGACGAACGTCAGCAGCTGTACGCCGAGCCCGAGCAGGACGCCGAAGGCGATGACCGTCTTCGGGTCGATGCGGATCGCGTTCGAGTCTTCCGCGTCGAAGTACCGGACGAGCCCGGCACTGGACATCAGTCCGCCGGTGTTCTGTCCTCTGTCCATGTCCCGACTGGGGCGTACCCGACACTAAATCTTTCGACCGACGGCTCCCGGCTCACACCGGTGGGAAACCCTTAAGCGAACCGCGGAAAAACAACCGGTGAACGGCATGACTGTTACGCTCAAGGACTTCTACGCGGACTGGTGTGGCCCCTGTAAGACGCAGGATCCGATCATCGAGGACCTCGAGGACGACTGGGAGGGACGCTTCGAGGTCGAGAAGGTGAACGTCGACGAACAACAGGACGTCGCCAACGAGTACCAGGTCCGGTCGATTCCGACGCTGGTCGTCGAGAACGAAGACGGGATCGTCGAGCGGTTCGTCGGGGTCACCCAGCGTGAGGACATAGAAGAGGCCCTCGAGTCCGCCGGCGCCTGAACCGGCCACCTTCCACGACCTCCTCGCCGAGCGTCGCCACGGCTCACTCCGCCACCTACGGCCTGGACCCGTCCCTGGGGATCACTCCCGATCCACCGGGGGCTGTGGCGGCTCCGACGCCGTCGGCCGACCGGGGGTAGCGTCGGCCGCCGGCGGCTCCACGTCGTCGAGGTCGGTTCCGCGGTACTCGCGGAGTCGCTCCCCGGCGTACGCCTGCAAGGTGTTCCAGCCGTCCTGGGCGAACGGGAGGGGATCTTCGGCGACCGCGTAGTCGAACCGCCGCTCGCGGGCGATCGACGTCGCGACATCCCGGAGCGCGGTGGCGAACGCGGGGCGGTCGACGAGCGGATACTCCTCGGTCGCGACGCTGTGGAGGTAGCTCAGCTCCCCCCTGAGGAGGTGTCCTCCGATGCCGACGTCGTAAGCGGGCATCCGCTCGACCTTCCGTCCGGTCGCCAGCTGCCAGTACAGCCCCGGGAAGTCGACGCCGGCCCGGACGCTGAACGGCAACGAGGACCAGAACCGCGGGTTGACCTCCATCAGCTCGAACCGTCCGGTGTCGGGGTTTCGGAGGAACTCGACCATCGCGAGGCCGTGCCACTCGAGGTGGTCGAGCAGCGCCAGTCCAGCGTCCTCGAGGGCGGGGATCGCCGTCGACTCCCGGTAGGCGCTCGGGCCGCCGGCGTACTTGTACCCCCGGTGTTGGCAGTGTTGGAACGTGGCGAGTGGCTCCCCGTGGTCGTACAGCGCGAAGAAGCCGTACTCGCGGGTGTCCCTGACGTACTCCTGGACGATCGGCACGTGTCCCCGCCTCCGGACGATCGCCTCGACGTCCGGTGGGGACCCCGGCGATCGGTACCGGGTCGATCCGACGTCGACTCGCCCGGTCCCCGGGCCGAGGTAGGCCGGGGCTGCGACGGTGTATCGGGGTTTGACGATCGTCTCGCGGCTCCAGTCGTCCCACTCCTCGAGCGACCGTGTCTCCGGCGCTGCCACGCCCGCGTCCTCCGCAGCCGCGAACAGCTCGAGGCGATCCTGGACGCGTCTCAGCGTCTCGAACGACGGCCACGGCGTGGCGACTTCCGCCGCGAACGCCTCCCGGTTTCGCGAGAGCACGTAGACGTCCTCCTCTCTGACCGGGATTACCGTCCGGACCTCGGGGCGCCGGGCGATGGCGAGCAGCGCCTCGCCGTAGGCGTCGACGTCCGTTCCGGGATCGGGGAGCTCGACGAACGCGTCACACTGTGCGGAGACGGCTGCGGGCGTCGAGGGCGACTCGGAGCCGACGATCGTGCCGACGCCACGCGGGCCGAGAGAGCGCAGACAGGCGACGGTGCTCGGGGCGGCGACGCCCGGAACGAGCACGCTCCCCTCGGTCGTTTCCATGTCGGCGTACTTTGGGGATACGGCCTTTGTTATGCCCGCTGTACCCGCGGTAGGTGCCGTCCCATCCCCCCCGGCGTCCGGGTAGCCGCCGACTACCGTCGGAGCGTGCCTCTCCGTCCGGGTTCGTCCCCTCGACCCCCCCGTCCGGGCTCGCCTCATCGCCCGAACTTGCTCTTCGAACTCACCGTTCGGGCTCGCCTCACCGTCCAGACTCGCTCCTCGACCTCACTGTTCGGACTCGATCTCCCGGAGCCCCGTCGTCGCCGGCCCCTCCACGACCGAGCCGTCGGGAGCGAACCGCGAACCCCGGCAGGTACAGTCCCAGCTGATCTCGGCGTCGTTCCAGGCGACCAGGCAGCCCCCGTGTGGACACCGCGCGTCGACGGCGTGGCGCTCGCCGGCGCGGTCGCGGGCGACGGCGACGGGCCGCCGACCCCGTCGGATCAGCCAGCCCTCGCCGGGGCCCGTGGGCTCCCGGCCGGCTCCCGTCAGCGACCGTAGCCAGTCGGTGGCGACCTGGCTCGCAGCGTCGAGTCCCTCGCCGAGACCACCTGCGAGGGTGGCCGTGGGGGTGAGTCTGAGCGGATCGTACAGTCCGAGCTCGGCCCGATCGGCGCCGTCGATCGCGTCGGCGAGCAGCTCCCCGGCGGCGATCTCGCCGGCGAGCCCCCAGCCTCCGAAGCCGACGGCGACGTACACCCCGTCGTCGGCCCGGCCGATCGAGGGGAGCCCGTCGGCGGGGAGGTAGCTCCCGGCTGACCACCGGCGGTCGATCGATCGGACCGGGAACCGCTCGCGACACCAGTGGGCGAGCCGGCGGTATCGGGCGATCGTCGAGCCACCCTGGCCGGTTCGGTGGCGCTCGCCACCGACGAGCAACCCGCCGTCCACGGCGAGGACCGACCGGTCCGGATCGCCGTGGCGTCGGTAGATCCCCTCCGGCGAGCGCCCGTCGATCCGAACGTCGAGGTGGTACGACCGCCGCGGGAGCAGGCGGCCGGCGCGGCCCGCCCGGTCGAGGGTCGGGAAGCCGGTCGCGAGCACGACGGCGTCGGCGGCGACCGTTCCACCGGGCGTCTCGAGGGTCGGCGTCCGGCCGGGCCCGACGTCGGTGACGGGCGTCCGCTCGTGGATCGCCGTCCCGTCCCGCTCGGCGAGCGCCCCGGCGAGCCCGAGGAGGTACCGTCGGGGGTGGATCCGGGCGCGGTCCTCGATCCGGATCGCAGACGTCGCGCGGTCGAACGGCGGCGTCGAGGTGACGAGCGAGCTCTCGAGGCCGGCGGCGCTGGCGGCCTCGACCTCCCGTTCGATCGGGTCCCGGGAGTCGCCGTAGACGTACGCGGGAAGCCGCTCGAAGCCGGCGTCGACGTCCAGCT
>PUPA01000145.1 GCA_003552885.1 Natrialbaceae archaeon | reverse complement strand
CCTTGTGTTGTATAGTAGTGGGAAGAATAGACAATCTTTTGTAGTCGGCCCACGAACGAACGGCTGATGGCAACCGAAACCGCATCGACGCTCGGCTTCGACTACGACTGGGAGTACTCGCCACGGGTTCCGACCCTGTTCGGGACCTTCACCTTCGTGGCGGTGCTGGGCTGGCTGGTGACCGTGGTCCTGACCGCAGTCCACCTGTTCGCCCTCCCGGCGATTCCGCCGGACGCGCCGGTCGAAGGTAGCATCGAGGTGATCACGAGCCAGTGGGCGTACGTCTTCGGCGTGCCCCTCGCGACGCTCGGTGGCTTCTACTACCTGGCCACGATCGGGCTTGCCCTCTGGTGGTTCGACACGCGCCACCCGCTGATCATCAAGATCCTGACCCCGATCACGGCCAGCGGCGTCGTCTTCTCGGCGTACTTCGTCTACCTCCAGCTGGGCGTGATCGGCGAGATCTGCCCGTTCTGTATGATGTCCGCCGCCGCGACGGTCGTGCTGTTCGGCCTCGAGCTGGCGATCCTCCGGAAGAGCCGGACCCCGGAGCTCTCCAGTATGAGCGGTGACCTCGGCCGGCTGCTCGCGGGGACCAACTACGCGGTCGTGCTCTTTGCGGTCCTGATCGGCCTGGTCACGCTCGTCGGGATGTACGCCGTGACCGTCCTCCCGCTGCCCGAGACGGTCCCGTTCGTCTGAGCGGAACCGCCGACGGGAAGTCTCACGCCCGACCGCGTCCGAAGGGGTGGTGAGGAACCGATCCAGCGCGATCGGAAGCGAGACGTCCGAACACCGTCAGGGGAAGGGGTGGTACGCCCGGTCGAGCCGGGGTTCGAAACCGAGCGCGTGAGGGACGGTCCGGGCGCGCTCGCCGAAGTAGGCCTCGCCGGTGAAAAGCGGCTGGGCGCCGGGAACGACGACGCGGACGGCCTCGAAGCCGACGGCCTCCACGTCCCGGGTGGTCAGCCGGGCGGCGTAGGGAGTCAGTCCGACGGCGGTCAGCCGGTCGACGACGGCCGTCAGGGCCTCGCGGCCGGTCGGGACCGGATCCGGGCCGACCGTCGCGGCCTCGACGCGTCCGTCGACGTCGACGTACGACCGGGCGCGGTCGGGAAACGCCGCGTACCCGTCGACCGCCCCGCCGGCCTCGTCGGCGTCCTCCGGACCGAGCGAGCGGAGCTCCATCCAGTTCTGGAGGGCCTCCTCGGTGGCCGCCCGGGCCGCGGCCGTCGCGTCGAGGTCGGCGGCCGAGCCGAGCGCGAACGCGGGCCACTCGGGGTCCTCGGCGTCGATCGGGCGGTGGACCGCGGCGGCGACGACGGGGACGTCGACGTCGACGGTGACGAGCATCGGGGTGACCGACAGCCCCTCGCTCCGGGCCCGCCGGGCGAGCGTGGCGAAGCCGTCGTCCTCGACGGCGAGCCCGAGGGGCTCGTACGTCGAGTACCACGAGAGCATCGTCGCGTCCCGTTCGACGACCTCCGTCAGCCCCGACAGCAGGGCGTCGACCGTCGAGGAGCCGAGGCCGAGCCCGGTCGTGATCGCCGGCACGATCCGCTCGCCCGGCTGGGGAAAGTGGACGGCCGCGGCGGGCAGGTGGGCCGGTTCGCCGGTCGCGAGGTTCTCCGCGTCGACCCACCGGCGCTCCTCGTCCGGGTCGACCGTCGGGGCGTCCGCCGGCCGGACGAGCTCCGCGGGACCGACGGCGTCGGCGAGTTCGGCGGCGCTCGCGTGGACGAAGTCGCTATCGCGGTAGACGCCCGCACAGTAGCGTTCGAGCGCCTCGCCGACGGCTTTCATCAGCGCCCCGTTCCAGTCGACCGCGACGCCCGCGGCGGCCTCCGGCGCGCTCGCGTCGCTGAACCCCGCGGTGTCCGCCGTCCGCGCGAGGTAGTACGGCGCCGGGAACGACTCGACCTCGCCGATCTCCGTGACGATCCCGACACGGTCGTCGATCGCGGCCTCGGCGCTCGCGACGGCGTCCTCGAGGGCGAGGGAGTCGGCGTCGCGCCCGAGCGTGCGGTCACGAGCGTCCCCACAGCCACAGCCCGGAACGGGCAGGACGCGACGCCGGGCGTGGGGCAGCTCGCGGACGTGACCGAGGATCGACGGCCCCTCGCCGCCGAGGACGCGCACGCACTCCCGGCCCGCGATCGCCCCGGCCAGGCGAGCGGCACTCCGCGGCGCGGTGACCTCCTCTGTGACCTCCGTGGTGGTCGCGTCGACCCGTGCCCGCAGGCAGTCATAACAGCCGACGGTCGGCGCGAACCCCGAGATCGCGGCCTCGACGTCCGGAAGCGGCCGGCCGCCGACGCCGCCGACCTCGACGGCGATCCAGGGCGTCCCGCCGTCAAGTGCGGCCTCGTTCGCGGTCGTCAGGGCCTCCCCGCCGGCGCCGCCGGCGACGACCCCGAGTCGTGCGTCTGCTACGTCCGCCGGCGACCCCCGACGTACCTCGACGTCGACGTCGGACAGCGCCGCGACGACGGCATCTCCGATCGGCTCCTCGGCGGCGACGTGTACGGCCATACGGGTCGACTCGCGGGCCCGGGTGAAAAACGACCCGCTCGCCAGACGGCACAGCCGGTCATCCTCATCGTCGCGGCGGTCGGCCTGTCGGCGACCCCCCGCCGGCCGCTACGGCTGACCGTCCCCGGCGGACAGCTCCCGGCGGAGTGCCTCCCGGCGGCGGTGGCTCGACTCGGCGTCGAACCCGATGGCGAGCAGCTGGCTCCCCGGGGAGGCCACGGAGTCGCGGTAGGCCGCGGGGAACCCCTCGGGATCGACGCGGGAGAACTCGAGGCCGTAGAGCCCCTCGAGGGCCTCGAACGCGAGGCCGTGGGGCGTCTTGAACGAGCCGGTGAACGGCGGATCGAACCCCTCGATCGGCAGCATGTGGAAGATGCCGCCGCCGTCGTTGTCGATCAGGACGATCGTGGCGTCGACGCCGAGGCGATCGAGCGCGAGCAGCCCGTTCGCGTCGTGGTAGAGCGCCAGATCGCCGGTCACGAGCACGAGGGGGTCGTCGGTCGCGTCGCCCGCGCCCAGCGCCGTGCTCGTGATGCCGTCGATGCCGCTGGCGCCGCGGTTGCCGAGGACGGTCAGGGCGGCCGGCCGCGGCCGGCCGAACCGGTCGGCGTCCCGGACGGGCATGCTGTTGGAGACGAAGACCGTCGCGGGGTCGGGCGCCGCCGCGAGCGCCGCCGCGAGGATCGCCCCCTCGAACGGCTCGGCCGCGAGCGCCGCCGGCGTCGTCGCCTCCTCGAGTAGTTCCCAGTGGCGGTCCTCGGCCGTCCGGAACCGATCGAGCCAGTCGGTCCGCGCTCGCGTCCGGTCGACCGCGTCGGCGACGGCGGCCAGGGTCGCTCCGGGGTCGGCCGCGAGCAGCCCGGTCGCGGTGAACGTCGCCTCCCGCCAGCCGCCGGCGGGATCGACCAGCAGCTGACGGGCGTCGGCGTCGGCGAGACGCTCCCGGAGGCGTTTCGAGGTCGGTGAGGCACCAACGCGGACGACGAGGTCGGGTTCGGGGAGCCGGTCGACGTAGGCGTCGTAGCCGCCACAGACGACGGCGTCGTCGACGTGGGGACCGAAGCGAACGCCGGAGAGGGGGTCGGCCAGGATCGGCGCGCCGACGGCGTCGGCGAACGCCGCCGCGGCCGTCGCGAGCGACGAGGCGTCCGGATCGGCCGGTCCCGCGACCAGCAGCGGACGGTCGGCGCCCTCGAGGGCCGCTGCGAGCCCGGCCACCGTCTCCGGGTCGGGGGGCGCCGGCGACGCGTGGCTCTCGACGAACGGTCCGTCCCGGCCACGGGCGGCGAGACCCTCGGCGAACGCGTCGGGAACGTCGCCGGGAACCGGCGTCGGCTCGAGGGGTTTGCGAAACGGGCAGTTGAGGTGGACCGGCCCCGCCGGCGGCCGCGTCGTCGCCGCGAGCGCCCGCGCCGCGGTCGTCCGCAGGCTCCGGACCGCACGGGCGTCGACGACCGGCTCGGGGAGCTCCGCGTACCACCGGACGGCGTCGCCGTACAGCTTCACCTGATCGATCGTCTGGTTCGCGCCGCTGTCGCGCAGCTCGTGGGGCCGGTCGGCGGTGAGCACGAGCAGGGGCACCCGACCGCGGTCGGCCTCGATCACCGCGGGGTGGACGTTCGCGGCGGCCGTCCCCGAGGTGCAGACGACCGCCGTCGGCTCGCCCGTCCGCCGGCCCCGCCCGAGCGCGAAGTACGCCGCCGACCGCTCGTCGAGGTGTGAGAGCACCTCGATTTCGGGGTGGGCCGCGAACGCGACCGCGAGCGGCGTCGAGCGGCTGCCGGGGGCGAGACAGACCGCCTTCAGGCCGCCGGCGGCCAGCTCCTCGGCGAGACAGCGACCCCACAGCGCGTTCCGGTTCGGGTCGGTCATTCGAGCTCGTCGAGGATCGGCCGGAGTTTCAGCTGCACTTCCTCCCACTCCTCGTCGGGGTCGCTGTCGGCGACGATGCCGTTGCCCGCGTACAGCGTGACGGCGCGGTCGGTCGCGACGCCCGCACGGATCGCCACCGCGAACTCGCCGTCGCCGTCGGCGTCGAACCAGCCGACCGGCGCGGCGTACCAGCCCCGGTCGAACGGCTCGACACGGCGGATCGTCTCCCAGGCGGTCTCCGGGGGGAGGCCGCCGACCGCCGGGGTGGGGTGGAGCGCCTCGACGAGGTCGAGGACGTGACGGTCGCCGTCCAGGCGGGCCTCGATCGGCGTCCGGAGGTGCTGGATGGTCGCGAGCCGGCGGACCGTCCGCTCGCCGACGTCGACCGTCGTGGCGAGGGGGGCGAGCTGGTCGCGGATCGCCTCGACGACGAGCCCGTGTTCCCGCGTGAGCTTCCCGCTCTCGAGCATCCGCGTGGCGTACTCGTCGTCCGCCTCCGGGCTCTCCCCGCGGGGCACCGAGCCCGCGAGCGCCTCGGTCTCGACGGTCCGCCCCCGCCGGGAGACGAGCCGTTCGGGTGGTGCCCCGAAGAAGGTCCCGTCGGCGCCGGGATCGACCAGAAACCGGTAACAGCTCGGATACCGCCGGCGGAGCCGTTCGAGGATCGCGGGGACGTCCGCGCGGATGCGTGGCTCGACCGACACCGCCTGCGCGAGCACCACCTTCTCCAGCTCGCCGCGGTCGATCCGGTCGAGGGCGGTCCGCACGCCCACGGTCCACTCCTCGCGGCTCGCCGTCGGCCGCGTTCCGGCGACGCCGGGCGGGCTGGCGGTCGGGCGCATCGCGGGGAGTCCCTCGAGCCGATCGGTCCACCGGTCGAGCGACGCCGCGGCCTCCTCGTCGCCTTCGGCGACGACCGTCAGCCAGGTTCCGGCGTCGGTCCGGGTCAGCTGTACGCGCGGGAGGACGAACGCCGCCGCGCCGAAGCCGTGCCACGGGGGCGCCGGCACGTGGCCGTCGTGGAAGGCGAAGCCGCCGAACGCCCGCGGACGGCTCTCGGGGGGACCCCCGTGGTCGAGGGCGCCAAAGCACTCCTCGGCGGTCGACCGAATCGCGCCGAACCGGTCTGGGCCCGCCGCTTCGAGGCGTCTGGCCGCCCCGCAGCCGACGACCTCGAGCCCGTCGGGGCTCGTCCAGCCGACTCGGGGGGCACCCTCCATCGCGAGGACGGCACCGAAGGAGACGTCCGCGAGCTCCCTGCTCTCCGAGACCAGCCCGTCGCTCTCGGCGTCGGTCGCCAGCCGTCCGTCGCCGGACGCTCGATCCATTGTGACCGACTCAGGACCGTCGCGTCTTCAGCCTAACTATCGTAGGCCTCCTCGAAAAAGGCCCGTTCGAGCTCGACCGTCCGCCCGAACAGTCGATCGACGCGCCGCTGCCGGCGGGGTGAGAGCGTCGGCCCCTCCCGGTCGAGCTCGCCGCGGAGCCAGTCGACGAACGCGAGAAACGACGGGACGGCGTGGAGGTCGATCCACTCGGCGTAGTAGAACGGAAGCCCCGTCCCGGCGCTCGGCGGGCCGTCGGTCCCCGGCTCGGCGTACGTCTCGACGACGGCGACCGCCCACTCGCGGTAGATCCACTCGGCGGGGACGAGGACGGCGAGGGTCTCGGCGTAGCCGCCCTGGCGGGCTGCCCGGCCGAGCAGGTCGAGGAAGGCCCGCGTCGTCGCCGTCGTTTCGGGCTCGTGCCACCGGGAGTCGGGGACCCCGAGAGCCTCGAACGATCGCCGGAAGTAGTCGTCTTCCTCGTCGGTCACCACCTCGAGGAACTCGACGAGGGG
>PUPA01000022.1 GCA_003552885.1 Natrialbaceae archaeon | reverse complement strand
GGTGGCAGATTGCTCAACTGCCGGCTGTCGAACAACCGACGACGCCTCCCCGTACCGTCGTTCAGCCTAGCCGCTGGCGGTTGCTCGTGACCAGTCCAATCGTCGGTGCTGTTACGCCACTAGGTGGACGCTTTCTCGGGCTCTTTCTGGGGCTCGGCGCCGTTGTCTTCGCGTTTGGCGGCTCTGAGCGGATATCGCTCCTGCTGTGTGCTATCGGCGTCACTATCGCCGTACTGTTTGGACTGCCCGCAGTCATGATAAATCGGGTTCCGATCGAGTACCGATTCTACGACGACCAGCTGGTCTGTTACGATCGGTGGCTCGGGACAGCGCAATGGCGGCTCCGGTATGCGAACGTCGAGCAGGTTCGCGTCGTCCAGACGCTCACCGACCGACTCGGTTCCACTGCGACGCTCGTCATCGAGACAACTGACGACCATCCTGCGCGGATTCGCTCCGTTCGGCAATACGAAGCAGTCGGTGAATTGCTCGATCCGGAGACACGCCCCGTCGACAGCGATCGACTCGCCGACGCACTCGTCTATCGGCTGGAGACGTGACGGGCAGTTGTGCGCGGGCCAGGTATCCAACCAAACGCAGACCGGTCCAGGGAGCGATACGACCGGAGTGTCCGACTTCTAGCAAGCGCCGCTCCGATAGCGAGGGCGATTTCCGCGAGTACCGATCGATTGACTCGCTGAGCGTGTCACAGGATTTTGAACTTCGTTCGTCCGGGATTGTGTCCTCGTTCGTAGCTGGCGACTGCGACGATCACGCGGAGACGTAGTGTAAGGAACATCTGTGTTCGTGTTTCTCGTATTCGCAATAAGGTTCGGGATTCTCCTGGGCCTCCTCGCGGAGATCAGAGGTAGAAATCACTCGAAGGACAGTCCCTCGAGGCGACACTCCTCGCCCGACTCGACGCGATCGGTGTCAGAGTCGAGTGTGCCGAGGGCTGCGACCGACGGCCTTCGGACGTCCCGGCTCGCACGGGCCACGTCCAACTCGCAGCGCGAGCGTGTCACACCGTCCGACTCGGTTCACGACCCACGGGCCGACTGTCTTGGGGTTCGACCCCGGGGCGGTCTACGGATCGACAGCCACGCCCCGATGCGGCGTTCACACCAGAAACGGGACCGCGAGCAGCGCCAGCAGCGCGAAGCCGATGACGATGGCGTAGAGCAGATACGAGAGTCGCTGGTCGGGGGAAGCGACGCGGGGTTTCCCCGGGTCGACGAGCCAGACGAGCCGGTAGTACGCCACGGCGACGATCACGGCCAACAGGGCCGTCAAGAGAGCGAGCGATCCGGCGGTGGAGAAACCGAGTGCCCCGAGGTAGAGCGGTCCCCAGGCGTGGGTGATCAGGAACGCCGTCAACACGACGACCAGGAACGGAACCGGATCGACGGGCGTCCCCTCGCGGTTTCGGGGCCGACGCATGGCCACCGTACGCGCCGACGGAACCAAAGCGTTCGTAACTGTAACTAAATTGCTACGACTGACGGCGTACTTCTCAGCGGAGAGACGGTTCCGGCAGGGGTTAAGTCCGTCCGCCGAGAGGGGTGAGCCATGAGCGGCGATCTGAAAGAGGGTATGCGTTCTTCGGAGGGCGATCCCCGGGTGCTGTTCGTGCTCAACGTCGTCCTGTCGGCGACGTTCGCGTACATCGTCCTGTTTCTCTCCGAGCTGGTCGGCCTGACGGAGCTGACCTGGACGCGCCTTCTCGGGTTCACCGTCGTCCTGGTCGTGATCACCTACGTCGTCGTCCTCGAGTGAGCGGCCCCTACTCGAGCAGCTCCCGCGAGGAGTTGAGCACGACCAGCAGGCTGCTCGAAACCATCGCCAGCGCGGCGAAAAGCGGGTTGAGCAGGCCGGTGATCGCCAGCGGGATGGCGACGCCGTTGTAGAAAAACGCCCAGCCGACGTTGCCTCTCACCCGCCGGCCGGCCGCCGCGGAGAGCTCGAAGATCGTCTCGATGGCCGCCAGGTCGTCGTCGACGATGGCGACGTCGGCCGCGTCGGCGGCCAGCGCAGTGCCCCCACCCATGGCGATGCCGAGGTCGGCCCGGGCGAGCGCGGGGGCGTCGTTCGTCCCGTCGCCGACCATCGCGACCCGTCCGTCCGCCCGGAAGCGGGCGACCGTCTCGGCTTTTCCCTCCGGGGGGACCTCCGCGAAGACGTGGTCGACGCCGGGGTGGTCCCGGAAGAACGCCGTCGCGCTCTCGTCGTCGCCGGTGAGCAAGGCGACCTCGATGCCACGCGCGGAGAGCCGATCGATCGCCTCCTCCCAGCCCGCCCGTGGCTCGTCGCCGACGACCACGACGCCCTCGGCGCGGCCCTCCCGGCCGACGACGACCGGCAGCCGGCCGAACTGCCGGTTCGCCTCGACGGTCGCCTCGACCTCCCCGGGAACCCGCCATCCCCGGTCTGCGAACAGGTCGGGGTGGCCCACGAGCGTCGACGTCCCGTCGACGACGCCCCCGACGCCGGTGGCGTAGCTCCGAAACTCCGAGATGCGTGGTCCGTCCTCCGACGCCGGCTCGTCCAGCACGCCGCCGTCTGTCGCGGCCACACCGCCGAACTCGTCGGCGATCGCCTCGGCGATCGGGTGGGCAGAGCGGGCCTCGAGGGCGGCCGCGAGCGCGAACGCCTCCCTCGGCCCCTCGCTGTCGACGACGCGCATCTCGCCGGTGGTGATCGTCCCCGTCTTGTCGAAGACGACGACGTCGATCCCGCGCAGGCGCTCGAAGACGGTCTCGTCGAAGACGACGATCCCCCGTCCAAGAGCCTCGCGGATCCCCGAGGCGACGGCCAGCGGCGTCGCCAGCCCAACGGAGCACGGACAGGCGACGATGAGGACGGTGAGCCCGACGAGGACCGCCGCGCCGACGTCGCCGACGAGAACCAGGCTGGCGGCGGTCGCGACGACCGCGAGCACGGCCACGACGGGGACGAAGACGGTGGCGATCCGATCTGCCAGCCCCTGGATGCCGTGAGTCGACGTCTGGAGGTTCCAGACGACGTCGGTGAGCCGGTCGAGGCTGCTCGTCACACCCTCGCCGACGGTGACGACCGCCGCGCCCGATCTGACCAGCGAGCCGCCGACGACCGGCTCGCCCGGGCGTCTGGTGACCGGCAGCGATTCGCCGGTGACGACCGCCTCGTCGACGGTCGCCTCCCCCTCCTCGACGGTGCCGTCGACGGGGACGCGATCGCCCTCGCGGACGAGCACCCGCTGGCCGCCCTCGAGGTCGGCGACGTCGACCTCCGTGGTCGAGCCGTCCTCGTACAGCCGGGCGGACTCGACCCGCGAGGCGGTCAGCTCCGTCAGCGTCTCCCAGGCCTCCCGTTTGACCGTGCTCTTGTAATACCGACCGACGGTGACGACGACCACGATGGCGACGGTGACGTCGAAGTAGACGTGGGTGCCGCCGGCGAGGACGGCGACGACGCTGTAGAGGTACGCCGCGAGCGCGGCGATCGCCACGAGCAGGTCCATACTCGGCGAGCGGGTCCGCAGGCTGACGTAGGCACCTTTCAGTATCGGGCCGCCGGTGATCAGGAGGACGAGGGTCGTCGGGACGGCGACGACGAGAAAGAAGTAGTTCGCCGTGGGGCTCGCGACCGCCTCGCCGATGAACGCCGCGGTCGCCTCGTCGTAGAACAGCCCCCCAAAGTACGTCGGGTAGATGATCGTGACGTACAGATACATCACCATCATCCCGAACAGCACGCCGGCGACGATCCGCCCGAGCACGCGGTTTTCCGACCGGGTCTCCGCGAGCGGATCGTCCCGGGCGTACGCCCGGTAACCGAGCCCCGATAGCTCCTCGCGGAGGTCGGACTCGCTCACCCGCCCGGGGTCGTGGTCGATCCGGACGGTGTCGGTGACGTAACTCGCCCGCGCCGTGGAGACCCCCTCGCCGTCGGCGGTCGACTCGAGGAACAGCTCGCAGGTCGGACAGTGCATCCCGTCTATCCGGAGGTAGGTGGTCTCGTACCCCTCTGGACGTTCGTACTCCGGCTCGTCGTCCCCGTCGGCTCCCGCGTCGGAGAGCTCCTCGTGGTCTCCGAGGACGTCGTGGACCTCCCGACAGCCCCGACAGCAAAACGGCTCGCCGTCGCCGTTCTCGATCGGCGGCTCGGGGACCGGGAGCTCACAGAGGGTACAGTCGGCCACGTCTCACACCCCGGTGGCCCCGGCGGTCCGCGATCGGCTCGGGCGTTTGCTCATCGGTTCGGGTTCTTGTCGATCCCAGGGGCCGGAGGGTGATAAACGTCTCACGTCGCCCGCCCCCGGGCGAGCCGATCCCGGTCGGGAACGTCGCCTACGTGGGGTACCGATCGTGCCAGGGACGGCGGCGTTCGAGGGCCGCGCTGGCGGTGAGCACGTCGGCGTCGGCGAGCCGCGGCCCCGCGAGCTGGAGGCCGACGGGGAGCCCGTCGAGGAAGCCGGCCGGGATGGAGGCGGCCGGCTGACCGGTGAAGTTGAACGGCTGGGAGAGCAGCCAGCCCCGGTAGGGGTCGACCTCGACGCCGTCGATCCGCGAGGGCTCCTCGCCGTGGGGGAACGGTGTCGTCCCGACGGCCGCCGTCGCCAGCAGGTCGTACTCCGCGAAGAGGTCGACGAGCCCGTCGAAGACGTCCGTCCGGATCACGTCCGCGCGTTTGTACTCCCGGCTGGTCGGCTCCTCGGCGTCCATCACGAGCTCGACGATGTACGGACGCAGCCGGTCGCGGTCCTCGCCGTACGGATCGAACCCCTGTCGCTCGAGGTCGTCGAACAGCGATCCCCACCGAACCGTCGCCATCGTGTAGTAGGCCTCGACGATCGTCTCCGCGTCGTGACCCAGATCGGGGTCGACGGCCTCGACGGTCGCGCCGGCCCGCTCGAGGGCACCGACGGCGTCCTCGATCGTCCTCCGGACGCCGGGGTCGACGGGGTAGGTCCCCATGTCGGGGCTGTAGGCGATCGTCATCCCGTCGATCGGTCGGTCGACGGCCGAGCGATACGTCTCCGTCGCGGGCAGCGAGAACGGGTCGCGGGGGTGGGCGCCGGCCATCACGTCGAGCGAGAGCGCGGCGTCCTCGACGGTCCTGGCCATCGGCCCGACGTGTGAGAACGGGGTGTGGCTCGCGAAGGCGTTCGGCCGGCCGACGTTCGGCACAAGCCCGTAGGTCGGCTTCAGCCCGTAGACGCCACAGAAACTCGCCGGGATCCGGATCGAACCGCCGGCGTCCGACCCCGGCGCGAGCGGGACGAGCGAGTCGCCGAGGGCCGCGGCGGCCCCGCCGGAGGAGCCCCCGGAGACGCGGTCGGGGTCGAACGGGCTCCCCGTCGGGCCGGCGACGCGGTTGTCCGTCGTCGTTCCGAGGCCGAACTCCGGGGTGTTCGTCTTGCCGACGACGACCGCACCCGCCGCCCGCAAGCGGGCGACGAACGGGGAGTCCGCGTCGGCGACCCGGTCTTCGAACAGCAGCGAGCCCGAGGTCGTCCGAACGTCCTCGACGTCGGCGAGGTCCTTGATCGCGACGGGAACCCCGGCCAGCGGCCCCGGAGGGTCCCCCTGCGCGATGGCCGCTTCGACGTCCGCGGCCATCTCCCGGGCGAGCTCCTCGGTGACCGTCACGAACGCGTTGGTCCGGTCGTTTCGGTCGTGGATTCGCTCGAGGTGTGCCTCGAGCACCTCGGTCGGGGAGAGTCGGCCCTCCCCGACGCCCCTGGCGATCGACGCTGCACTCAGAGCCGTGATCCGTACGTTCACGATCTCAGACCGAGCCCCGCGGACAAAAAACCACCACTCACGGTGGCCGTCGACCCCCACGATCGCCGGACGGGTCCCGCGAACCGTTCGCTCGCGTCCGTCGAGGATCGGTACGCTGATGTGATCGCCTCCCTCACAGCGAGTATTCACGAGCACATGAGCGACGAGACCACTATCGGACACCTCTTTACCGAGCCGATCAGGGAGTCGATGGGCGGGCCGAGTTACGGCGACTGGCGGTCGATCTCCGCACCCGACGCCGTCTCCCTGAGCTACGGCTTCCCGTACCCCGACTCGCTGCCGAACGACCGGCTGATCGAGGCCGCAGAGGCCGTCTTCGAGGTCGAAGGCGACCAGGCTCTCCAATACGGCGGCGGGGAGTACGTCGACCGGCTGGCAGCCGACGTCGCCGCCCGTGCTCGCGAGCGCGGGATCGACTGTTCGGAGTCCGAAGTGCTGTTGACCAACGGTGCGACGAAGGCCATAG
>PUPA01000068.1 GCA_003552885.1 Natrialbaceae archaeon | reverse complement strand
GGGATGGGAGCGCTGGCCGACCGGGTGGGGATCTCGAAGTCGGCGTTCTCCCAGCGGCTCTCGCGGGCGGAGCTGAAGGTGATGCGCCAGTTCGAGGACTGAGTCCGGCCCCCGCCGATCGGATCGATCCGTAACGTTTTATCTAATTCACGTCCACGGGGAGGTGTGCCAACCCCCGAGACACCGCCCCGGATCGGCCTCTCGGCCGGCAGACACACCGCGTCCGTCCCTCCGGAGGGAGCCGCCAGGATCGGCCGGCGGGTCCGCGGACGATGATCGACGCGGGGCTGCCGACCGGCGCGCTGGTCGTTTTCGCCCTCATCGGCGTCGCCCTCGTGCTGTTCGTCAGCGAACTGATCCCGAACGACGTGACCGCGATCGGCATCGTGGTCTCGCTCGCGGCGCTCGAGCCGGTGACGGGCGTCGGCGCCAGGGACGCCATCTCCGGCTTCGCGAGCACCGCGACGATCACCATCGTCGCGATGTACATGCTCAGCGCGGGGATCCAGCGGACCGGACTGGTCCAGCGACTCGGCATCCACCTCGCGCGGTTCACACGGGGAAGTGAGGGACGTGCGCTGGTGGCGACGGTCGCCACGACGGGACCGATCGCGGGCTTCGTCAACAACACCCCGGTCGTGGCGGTGTTCATCCCGATGATCTCAGAGCTCGCGGAGAAGATCGGCGTCTCTCCCTCGAAGCTGCTCCTCCCGCTGTCGTACGCAGCGATCCTCGGGGGCACCCTGACGCTGATCGGGACGTCGACGAACCTCCTCGCGAGCGAGTTCGCCGTCGACGTACTGGGACGTGATCCGATCGGGATGTTCGAGTTCACCCTCCTCGGCGTCGTGATCCTCGCCGTCGGGATCGCGTATCTCGTCACCGTCGGCCGATGGCTGACGCCCGCACGGATCCCCGTCGACGCGGACCTGGTGACGGAGTTCGACCTCGAAGACCACCTCGCCGAGGTCCGCGTCGGCTCCCAGTCGTCGGCCGCCGGGCTCACCGTCGGCGAGCTCGAAGGGCGCACGGAGGCGAACGTTCGGATCCTCCAGCTCCGCCGGGCGGCCCCCCCGGAGCCGGCGGGTCCCGTCGTCGAGTACGACGAGGGCGCTCCCGACGCGGCGGACGAGTCCACGGCGGACGGCGACCAGCGGCTCCGGGAGGCCGACGGAGCCGAGCCGACGATCGACGTGGTGGACGACCGCCCCCGTGGGGCCGAGTCGTTTCTCGCGGTGCGAACCGACCAGCGGATCCGCGAGGGGGACGTGCTCACCGTCCACGGCACCCTCCAGGCCGTAAACCGCTTCGTCGGGAATCAACAGCTCCGACAGCTCCCCCGGGCGACGGTGACCGAGGAGACGTTCGACGGCTCCGACGGCGAGGACGTCCTCGCGAAGGTGGTCGTCCCCACCGACTCGTCGTTCGTCGGCGAGACGGTCGCCGAGAGCCGGCTGCGGGAGCTGTACGCGACGACCGTGCTGGCGGTTCGTCGCGAGGACGAGTTGCTTCGAAACGGCCTCGCCGATCTCCGGCTCGCCCCCGGCGACGTCCTCCTGGTCCAGACGACCCCGACCTCCATCGTTCACTTCGTCGACTCGGCTGACCTCGTCGTCGCCTCCGAGGACGCCTTCGACTGGCTCGCCGAGGACGACCTCGAGGAGCTGGCGGCGCTGTCGCCGAAGACGCCGCTCACGGTCGGGATCATGGCGGGAGTGGTCGCCGCCGCGGCGTTCGACGTCGTTCCCATCGTGATCGCCGCACTCGCCGGCGTCTTCTGTATGGTCGTCGGCGGCTGCCTCTCGACGAGCGACGCCTACGACGCCGTCTCCTGGAACGTGATCTTCCTGCTCGCCGGGGTGATCCCCCTCGGGATCGCCCTCGACGAGACCGGCGGCTCCGAGCTCGTCGCGGCCGCGCTGGTTTCGACGGCCGAGTTCCTCCCGCTCGTGGCGGTCTTGCTCCTGTTCGTCGTCGTGACGGGGCTGTTCGCGAACGTCATCACGCCGGTCGCGACGGTCGTGTTGATGATCCCCATCGCGGTCGACGCCGCGGCGGCCCTGGGTGCCTCCGAGTTTTCCTTTCTCCTCGCCGTGATGTTCGCCTCGGCGACCTCGTTTATGACCCCGGTCGGCTACCAGACGAACCTGATGGTGTACGGTCCCGGGGGGTACGAGTTCGCCGATTTCCTGCGGGTCGGCGGCCCCTTACAGCTCCTGCTCGCGGTCGTCACGGCGGTCGGCATCGCCGTCATCTGGGACCTGTAGCCGACGACACGGCCGGGAAACGCCGAACCCGCGCGGCGAGCCGACCGACGCCGGGGCCGTCCCGAGGCCCCGTTCCTCCGGTGACGTCGGCCTGCCCGAATAGTACCATCCCGACGTACATCTACGTTTGAAAACACCCCTGTCGGTTCTGCCGTCGACGGGGAAGGGATGTCACGGTGGCGAACGTTTACGTTCCTGGGACTCGACGTTCCGGGCGTGCCCACGCCTGCGCTCTCTCGCCTCCAGCTGATCGCCATTTTCGTGGGGTACCTCCTGTTTTTCCTCTACTCCGTGCTCGTCTTTTCTCAGGTGCTTCTCGGGCTCTTCCTCCCTGCACTCCTCCTCGCGCTGGCGTACGTCGGGTGGCGTGCGTGGCGGCTGTTCGAACTGTACGAAAGTAGACTCGAGACGAAAGCTGACAGCTCGAATGAAACCGACGAGACGGATCCGATCGAGGCCCTCAAACGGCAGTACGCGGCCGGTGAGCTCACCGACTCCGAGTTCGAGGCCGAACTGGAGCGGCGACTCGAGGGAGAGCAGGGGTCGCCTCCGACCTCCGTGGGCGACACGGCCTCCCGCGACGACGGATCGAGGGAGCTGACGGAGGAGACGAGCCGGGACGGTTCCTCGTGATTCGCTACCGGCGGCCGTCCGAACGGGACGACGGCCACCGGGTGACGCGGCGCGCGGGCCCCACAGCCGTCGCCGGGGACGAGTGCGCTAATAAAGGCTGATCGGCGCTCCTCGGTTCCGTGGCCTCGGTGGCGATGTGAACCGTCCGATCCGCGCCTGATGATATAAAACCTTAATCCGTTCCGAGCCAGAACTAACGGCCCGGAGACGGTCGGTCCACCCGTAACATGGACCGAACTATCCACCGACGTCGGTTCCTCACGGTGATCGGTGTGGCCGGAGTGGCGACGCTCGCGGGCTGTGCGGGCGACGACGACGCTCCGGAGCCGGAGGAAGACGAACCCGAAGAGCCGGACGAACCCGAAGAAGACGAACCCGAAGAGCCGGACGAACCCGAGGAGGAAACGGAGGAGCTGCCCGACCCGACGGCGACCGAGAACGCCCTCATCGAGCCGGCGACGCTTCACGAGTGGCAGGAAGCGGGGCTCGTGAACAGGGAAGACGTAGACGGCGAACACCGCGTCGTCGTCCTGCGGATCGACGACTGGTACGAGGACGGTCCCAAAGAGGCGGCGCTCCAGTCGTTCAACGAGGGCCACGTTCCGGGTGCGATCCCCATCGATGCAGGTGACATCCACGCGATGCGCCTCGAAGGGATCGCCGAAGCCGCCCCGCTCGTCGCGACGGGAGGACAGATGGACGAGGTCATGGAGAAAGCGGGCGTCTGTCCCGAGACCACGATCGTCGTCTCGGGTTCCAGTCCGCTCCGTACGGCACGCGTCTACTGGACGCTCCGGTACTGGGGCTTCCCCAGGGAACGTGTCAAGCTGCTCAACGGTGGCTACCACGCCTACGGCGAGGCCTACGGCCTCGAAGAGGGCGAGTTCGATCCCGACGTCGCCGCCGACGCCGAGTTCAGCGTCGAGGCCAACGACGGCCTGAACAACGACATCCGCCTCGGCGTCGCCCAGATGATCCAGCGCGTCGACAACGTGAACGAGGGCGAGAGCGACGACGTCATCCTGGAGAACCGCAGCCACCCACAGCCGGAGGTCAAGATCGCGAACGCCATCTGGGACGACCCGACCGCCACCCACGGCCACGACCACTACCGTGGCATGTACGACGACACTGCCGAATGGTACGACGCCGACGAGGTCGAGGCCCACTACGAGGGACTCGGCGTCGGCCCCGACGACACGGTCCTCACTTACTGTGGCAGCGGCTACCGGGCGACCAAGAGCTTCTTCGCGCTCGACGGCATACTCGGATGGGACGACGTGATGGTCTACGACGGCTCGTACGGTCGCCAGTGGGTACAGTATGCGGGCGAGGAGGTACCCGACGAGTGGCGCGTCGACATGCACGACCGCACCGACGGCGACGAGGAGTGGGCCGACATCGAGATCGCCGTCGAGGAGATACCCGACCTCGAGTCCGCGGAGGCCAACCAGGTCGAAGCGGCGGACATCGAGTACATGGGCGGCGACGGCGACGACGACGATGACGCTGCTGACAACGGCGACTGGGGTTGCTGAGACCGACCGGACGGCCTGACGTCGGGCTCGGGCCGCTTCTTTTCGCGTCGCGATTCGAGCCCATCGGTCGCGAGTGTACGATCGTCTTCGGCGTCGTCGAACCGGTTTTCGACCGGCCGTTCCGGCGTCCAGCTCCGACCGGGTCGGCCGCCACCGCCAGGAGTATATAAAATCTTAACCGATCCCGAGAAGGTGCTATCCTGCTCTCCCCGCTAGAGTAAGACGTGAAAGAACCATGACGCCAACTCAATCTGCGTCGATCGTGGCACCCGCCACGTGGTGGACGGCCGCCGGCGGTCCGGGGGTGTCCGTCGATGAGTAGCCGGGACGAGTACGGCGGGCTCACCCGCCGGACGATGCTGAAAGCTGGCGGGGCGACCGCCGGCGCGGCCGCCGTCGGCGGCTGCCTCTCGATGTTCGACCAGGAGGACCCGCCGGTCGCCTCGGTACAGGACGCCGACATCGCCTACGGGAACTGCTGGATGTGCTGTCACGACTGTAGCCAGAAAGCCTACGTCGACGACGGCACCGTCATCGACATCACCGGCGTCGACGGCAACCCGCGGGGGAGCACCGGCCCCGACACCGAGGGGACCCTCTGTCCGAAGGGGTTGAACCAGCTCGATAAGACCCACGACCCCGACCGGATCAAACAGCCGTACATCCGCGAGGACGGCGAGCTCCGGGAGGCGAGCTGGGAGGAGGCCTTCGAGTACACCGCCAGGCGTCTCGAGGAGTTCGATGAGGAACACGGCGCCGAGACGTTCCTCGACGCCGGCAGCTGGGCGGAGACCCCCATCTTCCGGAACATCTGGCGGGACCTCTATGGGACCCCCGAGCGGATCGGCCGCGGGGTCCACGTCTGTGCCGGACCGACGTTCGTCGCCGGCGGGATGATGGGCGTCGGCTCGAACAACCGGATGCCCGACTACCAGAACTCCGAGTACCTCATCATGTGGGGTCGGAACCCGTTTTCCTCTTTCGCCGGCCAGTTCGAGCCGAAGGGGATCCTCGAGGCGGTCGAGAAAAACGGCGCGACGCTGGTGACGATCGATCCCCAGCACACCCAGACCGTCCAGAAATCCGATACGTGGCTGCCGATCAAACCACGGACCGACGGCGCGCTCGCGCTCGCGATGGGGCAGGTGATAATCGAAGAGGAGCTCTACGACGAGGAGTTCGTCGAGGAGTGGACCTACGGCTTCGACGCCTACCGGGAGGCGGTCGACGGGAAGACCCCCGAGTGGGCCGCGGAGATCACCGGACTGGATCCCGACGACATCCGGGAGGTCGCGATCGGCTTCGCCGAGGCCGCCCCGCAGGCGGGGATCTCGATCTGGACCGGGACGGCTCAGGTGGGCAACGGCTGGAAGGCCGCCCAGAACATCACCGCGCTGAACGGCCTGGTCGGCAACGTCGACCGACCGGGGGGACTCCGGATGTGGCAGTCGGCCTCTCCGGCGGATCCGTTCGAGGTGCGGGGGATCGAGCTGCCGAACAACGCCGAGGGGAAAGAGCCGGCCCTGCGGAAGTACGAGGAGTACGAGGAGTACCCGGTTCGTCACGTCGAGACCATCGCCCACAACCTCGTGCCCGAGATGGTCGAGAACGGCCACATAAACGGGATCTACTGCCACCACGACATGCCGTTGAAAGACGGCAACGCTCAGGGCTGGCTCGAGGCCATCGAGGAGATGGACCTCGTGATCGCCGTCGACGCCTACTGGAACGGGATCACCCGGAACGCCGACGTCGTCTTCGCCGACGCGACCCAGCTCGAGAAAGACACCATCGGCTACGGTAGCTGGAACTCCTACAGCC
>PUPA01000245.1 GCA_003552885.1 Natrialbaceae archaeon | reverse complement strand
GTGCCGGTTCCGACCGAACGCCGACGGAGTCGGCCGCTCACTCGAGTTCGACGGTGAGATCCGCGGCCTCGGCTATCTCGAGTCGTTCGAGCTCGCCGGTGAACACCCACTCGGTCCAGGAGCCGGTGAGATACCAGTCGGCGCGGCCGTCGCCGTACTGCTCGCCCTCCTCCACCCACCGGGCGATCGACTCCGCCGGCCGGATCGAACCGGAGACCTCGATGACGTACTCGCCGGTGCCTTCCATCCGGAGCCGGCGCTCGCCGTCGGCCGAGCCGCCGGAGCCGGGCTCGACCGTCACCTCGAGTTGGTCGTCGACCTCGAGGGTGAGCGCCTCGAGACCCCCGGAGAGCAGCCACTCGGTCCAGGAGCCGGTGAGATACCAGTCGGCGCGGCCGTCGCCGTACTGCTCGCCCTCATCGACCCACCGGGCGATCGACTCCGCCGGCCGGATCCCCTCGCCGGCCTCGATCACGTAGTCGGCCGCCCCCTCCATCCGGAGCCGGCGTTCGGGGTCGTCGTCGGTCGGCGGGAGCGTCTGGGGATCGACCGCCTCGCCGTCGACGTAGACGGTGAGATCCGCCTCGTTTTCGAGCTCGACGGCCTCGAGCTCGCCGGTGAAGTACCACTCGGTCCAGGAGTCGGTGAGATACCACTCGACGCGGCCGTCGCCGTACTGCTCGCCCTCCTCGACCCACCGGGCGATCTCGGGGGCCGGCTCGATCTCCCCCGAGACCTCGATGACGTACTCGGCGGTCCCCTCCAGGCGGATCGGAGTCCCGTCGGGCTCGTCGGCCGACTCGTCCTCGTCGTCACTGTCGTCGTCGGCCGGCTCGTCGTCTGCGTCCGTCGGTTCCTCCTCGGGACCGCCAGTCGAGCCACCGTTCACGGAGTCACCCGATCCCCCGCTGGCGGCCTCCTCGGGGCTTGTGGGGACGCCGTCGGGGAGAAACGATCGGGGGTTCGTGCCGGTGTTTCGCGTGCTGATCGTCCCGTTTCCACGCCCTCGTTCGTCCCACTCACAGTCGACGAGCTCGACCGTCGCCGAGGGGCCGGCGACGACGGATCCGCCGCCCAGCCCATTGCTGTCGAAGTGGCAGTTCTCGTAGGTCACCCCGCCGCCGACGGCCCGCACCAGTCGGTGCTGGTTGTGTTCGCCGTCCTCGCGTTTCTCGAAGACGCAGTCGCGAACGACGTCGTTGGGCCCAGCCGTCCGGAGGGACTCGATGCGGTTGCTCGCGGCGTAACAGTTCTCGACCACGACGTCCGCCCGCGGCGCCTCCCGACCGCCAGGCTCGAGGTACGCCGCCGTCGAGGTCACGTTCTGCCAGTTGCAGTTTCGGATGGTGAGCGTCCCGGTCGCCCCGGTCGGGACGAAGACGAACTTGAATCCGAGCTGTCCGTCGCGCTCTGCGCCGCCCGTGTAGTGGACGTTCTCGATCAGACAGTCGCCGTTCGCGTTCGCCATGATCAGCGACCGCGCCGAGGCGCCGTCTGCCATCCGTCCCCTGACACCGACGTTGCGGACGGTCCAGTCCTCGCCGTCACAGCGGATGCTCACGTCGCCGCCGCCGCGCATGTCGATCAGCACGTTCTCGAAGGTCTCCCCGTCCCCGACGTGGATCGATTGGCCGGTGGCCTCGATGACCTCGTAGGATTCCTCGCCGGCCGCAGTGCCCGCCATTCCGGCCGCCGCGACGGCCGTGCTCCCGACCAGTTTGAGGTACGAACGCCGACGGACCGTTTCGCCGCGCCTACCGTCGGGTAGCCGATCACTATACGTGTCTACCGAAGTCTCGCGTGCCATACAGTCAGCACAGCTGATCGATCAAACATAAACTTTTTCAATTTAAAATTAATAGAGTTTCCTGAAAGTAGTATTAATTTAAACGTTTAGTCGAAAAAGGTACGTAGGTCTAAAAGGAAACATTGTGTGACGGTCGCGGCCACGGACACCGGTTTCGAGGAAACTTATCGTCCGTCGTGAACGTACTAATCGGATTTCACGACGGTAACCCAGGGCTGGTACGTCGTGGTTATCGGAAGTTCGTCCCCAGCGGTGGGGGGGAGCCGACGGGTCCGCCGGGAGCGCCTTCCCGCTCCGCCGCGGCGGCGCAGACGGACTCGAGGGTCGACGCCTGGGCGTCCCAGGAGAACGCACGCGCCCGCTCCAGCCCGCCGGCCCTCAGCCTGGCACGCAGCGCCGGCGAGTCGAGCGCCCGCGAGATCGAGCGCGCGAGGGCGTCTGTGTCCCCGGGATCGACGAGGAGCCCCTCGAAGCCGTCGGTGAGGTACGCCTCTATCGGCGCCAGCCTGCTGGTGACGACCGGCGTTCCACAGGCCATCGCCTCGACGTTCACCATTCCAAAACTCTCCGCGTACGAGGGGAGACAGCAGATGTCGGCTGCCGCGTAGTACCCCGGTAGATCGACGTGGGACACCTCGCCGTGGAAGACCACCGACTCCTCAATCCCGTGGCCGCGCGCGGACGCCCGGAGTTCCCGTTCGTCCCCCGCGCCGACGAGGTGGAGCGAAGGCTTCGCCTCGAGCCGCGAGACGGCGTCGACGAGGTCGAAGATACCCTTTGACTCCACCAGCCTGCCGACGAACAGGACCGTCGGCCCCTCGGCGGCGAACGCCGGCTCGGCGTCGGGGGTGAACCGCTCGAGGTCGACGCCGGGGTAGACGACCGCGTCGACGTCGTGTCCGAAAACGGCGGCGACGCGGTCGGCCGTCCGGTCGCCGTTGGCGACGAGCGTCCCCGTCCGCGAGAACCGATCACGCAGCCGGCCGCCGAAGCCGTCGACCTCGAGACGGTGGAAACCGTAGACGGTCGGAACGTCGAGGACGTTCGAGAGGAGCAGGTCGTCGAGCCACAGAAACGAGAGGAGTACGTCCACGTGGTCCTCGACGTGCCGGCGAAAGCCATCCGCGAGCCCACGCGCGACCATCGCGACCGAGTTCAGGTCCTGGTTGGAAATCGGTGCTCCGCGGAGAAGACGTGCTCCCCAATCGCCGACTCCGGGCGTCTCGACGACCTCGACGGCCGACTCACGGAGTATCGTCGTCCGTTCGTTACCCCGAGTGTAGAGGAAGACCTCGTTTCCCTCCGCGAGCGCGGCGGCCATCCGCTGGACGTAGATCGCGATCCCTCCGGCGTGTCTGGATCCTGCCGATTCGTGGAAGAAGCCGATCCGCATGTCGTCCCCTCTGGGAAACACGGTCATCGTTATGCATGTGTTACTGGCAGCTACGGGAGAGGTGGTGGATCCCGCGGACGGGACGAAACTGTCGGACGTGCGTCCGACGGCACTTTGAGCGGCGTCCGTCGGAGGCGAACCCATATGCCCATGGCGACCCTACACGGAGGTATGTATCGAGCGATCCTTCCCGAAGGACAGATCCTCTGTGAGCGGTACGACCGCGGCGAGGAGGGGCTGGAACTCTACGACGGCGACGACCGGTTCGTCGCCTTCGTCCCGTACGCGAACCTCCACGCGCTGGTCGACGAGGAGGTCTACGGCGGCGACGAGCGGTCGATCATGTGAGCGACGGCCGCGACTGACGGATCGACGCGCCCCCGGGGCCGACTCGCCGACGTTCACCCGTGTGGGAAGTCGATTCGCCCGCCCGGGACGATCACCCGGCGTCAGATCCCCGCGGCGGAATTTAGGTTGACCTCGATGGCGTTGACGGCGTTCATGATCCGCTCGGGAAGCGTCTCGTGAAACCGGTCGCCTTTCAGCCGGCTGGCAGGTCCGGAGACGCTGATCGCCCCCTCGACACGTCCGTCGGTTCGCATGACCGGTACGCCGACCGCCCGGAGCCCGATGGTCTGTTCCTCGTCGGCGACGGCAAACCCGCGCTCGCGGGCGTGATCGAGCTGCTCGAACAGGGTGTCCGCCTCCGTGATCGTGTTCGGTGACTTCTCGACCATCCCGTGTCGGTCGAGAATTTCCTCGACGCGCTCGCGGGGAAGCCGCGAGAGGATCGCCTTCCCGGCTGCGGTGCAGTGGAGGTGGTCGAGTGGCTCCTCGCGCTTTTGAGCGTGGTACTCCTCGCCGACGGCGTCCTCGCCGAACACTTCGTACAGCGCGAGCACCCGTCCGCGGTGTTCGATGATCAGGTGGGCCCCCTCGCCGGTCCGTTCGGCCAGCGCCTCGAGTTCCCCTTTACCCGACCGGTAGAACACGCTGTTGTTCCGGAAGTGTTCCCCGAGGGCGAGAAACTGCGGACCGAGCCTGTACTCCCTCCCCTCCTGGAGGACGAACCCGTGACCTTTGAGCGTCGCGAGGTGGGTGTGTACCGATCCGGGGGAGAGACCGAGGTGGTTTGCGACCTCCGAAACCGTCGATCCGCCGGTCGTCCGAAGGTATTCGATCAGCTCACAGGACGTATCGACCGACTTGACCGCTCGACCACCGTTATCGCGCCCCATTGTGCAGTGACGATGATGACGGACACGTATATACTTTCGGTATAGACAAAAGTTCAGGAGTTGGATCGATCGTCAACGGCCGGACGGCGACGCCGTCGAAAGTGATAGATGGATTTTTTCTGGCCGTATTTAAATTTTTTTGTTATGTTTTATCGAAATCCTATCCCAACGCTATCGGCTTTAGCTGCGTTTTTCGCGAGTCTCTGTTGCTTTGCTGCTGAGCTTTCTTTCGAAAAGATTTTACTGACTAATGTATTTTCTTTCGATAGGAGCGTGGGACGGGGGGTGGTCCCCGTCGCTTCGCTCCGGCACGGTGGGCGGTGACGGACGTGGAATGGACGGTTCTCCTCGAAGTTACACTCCTACGCATGTAATTTACCGGGCCCAACCGTCCCGGTCCAGCGGGGAGCGATCCGTACCTCACGAAAGAACAGGTCGGACCCCAGTACGGATCCTGGTTCCCGGAACGAGTATCCGCTCGCCAGGCCGTGGACGATTACACGCGATAGACGTCGGCTGTCGGACGAACGGCCGAACGACAACACACCACACGGATTTGGAACGGTCAAAACGCCGGTCGGATCGACGACGACGTCGATGGCCCGGACGCTACGGCTCCGAATCACCCAGATCGGGTTCCGAGCGGCGAGCGCCCGACTCCACCACCGGCCACGGATCGGAGGAGATCCGAACCGAGCCGCCACGTTGGGGGAGCCCACGCCGGCTAGCCGCGGCGACGGTCGGCCCGGCCGTCGAACCGGAAGACCGGTTTGATCACGTCGCCGTCGGCGAACGCCTCGAACGCGGCCGTCGACTCCCCTGGTGAGTAGTCGGTCGAGAGCCCCTCGACGGGGATCGACCGTGAGCCCGCCTGCAGCGAGATCACGCGCTCGAAGTCGGCCGCCGTCGCGGAGTAGGAGCTGTGTATCTGTTTTTCGCCCCTGACGGTCGACGTGCCGTCGATCGTCACGGGGCCGGGGGGAATTCCCAGGAGGACGACGCGTCCACCGTTTCTGGCGGCGGTGATCGCCGTGGTGGGACCCTCGGGGCTGCCGGTGGCGTCGACGCTCACGTCGAAACCGGCAGGAGGGTCGGCGTCGGGGGACAGCTCGACCGTCTCCACCCCTTCGAGTCGATCGAGTCGGGGTCGATCCCGGGGCAGGCCGGCGAGGACGACCTCGGCGCCCGCCCTGGCCGCGAGCAGAGCGACGAGGGAGCCGATCGGTCCGGGTCCGAGCACGAGCACCCGTTCGCCGGGAGCGATCACACCGATCTCGACGGCACCCCGGTAGGCGACCGCGAGCGGTTCGATCGTGACCGCCCGGACCGTCGACAACCCCTCGGGGATCCGGTGTAGGCGTGTCGCGGGCGCCGTGAGACGCTCGGCGAACGCCCCATCGTGGTGAAAGCCGGTGACGCGTACGTCTTCACATACGTTCTCCGCGCCGCGTCGACAGGGCCGACACGTACCACAGGCCGAGAGCGGCAGTTCGACGACCCGGTCGCCGGTGTCTAGGTTTTCGACACGTTCCCCGACGGCCACCACCGTTCCGACGTACTCGTGACCGAGGATCCGCGGGTGGTCCAGGAAGCCGTAGGCAGCTTTGCCGCGGTAGGCACCGACGTCGCTCCCACACACCCCGGCCGCCTCGACCTCGACGAGGGCTTCCTCGGGGCCACAGGCGGGTTCGGCCACCCCAATCGTCGAGAGGTCGCCGACGGATTCGAGCCGTATCGCGTCCATACGACGCCGTCGCGCCCACGACACTTAGAACCGACTCCCGTTGAGGCGACGCCCGGGCGGTGATCCGCAGCCGGCGGACGACGCCGACTCGGAACCGGCTCTCGGGCGACCCGGATCGAACAGGATTTATATACCGTGACCGAGTAGCCCGGGACAACCGTGAGCAAGACTCAACCGTCCGCCGAAACCGGCTCCCTCGAAGACGAAGTCGTCCTCGAGACGACAGCCCTCACGAAGACCTTCGGCGCGCTCGTCGCCAACGACCGGATCTCCTTCGACGTGGCGGAGGGGGAGATCCGTGGTCTCATCGGCCCGAACGGGAGCGGAAAGTCGACGTTTTTCAACACCGTGACCGGCTTCTACTCGGCCGACGGCGGCACCATCACCTTCGACGGCGTCGACATCACGGGCTGGAAGGCCCACCGGATCGCCCAGCAGGGGCTCGCGAGGACGTTCCAGATCACGACCCCGTTCGAGGATCTCACCGTCCGTGACAACCTGCTCGCGGTTCCGACCGGCGGCTCGAGGGGAGAAAGGCGCGCCCGGGCCGGAGAGATCCTCGAGTTCCTGGAGATCGACCACCTCGCCGAGGAGAAAGCAAAGGAGATGAGCGGCGGCCAGCAGAAGCTCCTCGAGCTGGCCCGCGTGCTCATGCTCGAACCGAAGTGTATCCTCCTCGACGAGCCGATGGCCGGGGTCAACCCCGCACTCCAGGAGCGGATCATGGATCACATCCGGGAGATGAACCGCGACGGAACGACGTTCGTCATCGTCGAACACGACATCGACATGATCCGCGAGGTCGCCGACACGGTGTCGGTGTTCGACCAGGGACGGCTCATCGCCCAGGGCGACTTCGAGGAGGTGACCCGCGACACCGGCGTCCGGGAGGCGTATCTCGGCACCGACGACGACTCGGACGCTCCGGCCGACGCGGCGGCGATGGTCGAGCAGGCGGTCGACGAGGGGAGTGTAAGAACCGACACGGGGGACGCCGCGATCGTCGCCGAGGACGTCGTGACCGGCTACGGGAACCACGAGGTCGTCCACGGGGTTTCGATGCGCAGCCACGAGGGCGTGACCTGTATCCTCGGTCCTAACGGGAGCGGGAAGTCGACGGTGTTGAAATCGCTCAACGGGCAGGTCCCCGTCTGGTCCGGCTCGGTCCACTACCGGGGGACGGACATCAGCGACGAGGGCCCCCTCGAGATCGTACAACGCGGGGTCGCGACGCTCCCTCAAGAGGGTGGCGTACTCGGGACGCTGTCCGTCGAGGACAACCTCACGCTCGGTGCCAGGAACGTCCTGAAGGACAAAGACGCCGTCCAGCGGAACCTAGAACGAGTGCTCGGGGAGTTTCCGATCCTCGAGGAGAAACTGGACGAGAAGGCAGGTGACCTCTCCGGTGGCCAGCAGATGATGGTCAGCTTCGGCCGCGCGATGATGACCGACGCGGACGTCTACCTGCTCGACGAGCCGACGGCCGGACTGGCGCCGTCGCTCGTCGACGACGTCTTAGAGCTCATCGACGTGCTGGTCGCGGACGACGCGGAGGTCGTCCTGATCGAACAGAACGTCAAGGCGGCGCTGAAGATCGCCGATTACGCGTACATCCTCGCCCAGGGCGAACTCCAGTTCGAGGGAACGCCGGACGAGTTGACCGACGAGGACGAGCTGATGGAGATCTACCTCGGCCTGTGAGTCGGGCCCGCCGCGTGGCGTCCGTTCGAGCGCGTCGAATCCGCCTCTCCGCGCATAGATCACACAGAGCCTAAGAGCGCGTAGAGCTGTGTCCACGCGCGTGACAGAGCTTGACACCGGTGACGGGATGGCTCAGTCCTGAGTGTAGTCGGGCTGGGGGATGTAGTCGACATCGATCATCTCCAGACGCGCCTCCTCCGGAAACAGGCTGTAGAGATCCGGCGAGCCGTCGGTGACGTCCGGTCGCCAGATGTCGTCTTCGTGGACGTTCTCCTGCCACTGGTGACCGATCACACTGATCCGTTCGTTCTGGAGGGTGTCCTCGTCGAAGCTCACCCCCCAGGAGGTCGCACTCGTCTGTTCTTCCTCGTCGAGCGAGAGGGCCGCCTCGCGGACGTCCTCGAGTCCGGTGGAGTCGGCCGCCTCGAGGGTGTCGAGCAACACGTTGGCGCCGAAGTAGTTCGCCAGGGAGTGTCCCGAGAGCGGCACGTCCCCGTACTCTTCCGTGTACAGATCGACGAACTCGGCGATCCCTGGCGCGTACTCGGGGTTCGTGTTGTAGTTCGTGAAGTCGACGTTGAACGTGCCGAGCGTCGCCGTATCGCCGACGTTGTCGGTGAACGTCTGCAGGGAGTAGCCCGCCCCGTTGCCGATCACCGTCGGGATGTAGACGTCGAGGTTCTCGAGTTGGTTCCACAGGAGGTCGATGTCGGGATCGTAGCCCGTGTGGTTCAACACATCGACGTCCGCGCTGTCGAGTCGCTGGATCTCCGAGGAGAGATCCGAGGTGTCGGCCTCGTACTCGATGTCCTCGACGACCTCGATGCCGACCTCCTCGGCAACGCTTATCGCCCCGTCGCCGACCGCGTTTCCGTACTCGCCGCTCTCGTACATTACGGCCATCCGGAGGTCCTCGACCTCGATGTCGAGAGCGGGTGCAATCACGTTCGCGGCGAGCTCGACTCCGTCCTCGCCGAAGAACGACGCCGTCGGGTTCGTCCGGAACGTGTTCCCCGGGTTATCGTCGGTGATGACGTCGGCGACAGCTCCGAGCTCCCAGTACGCGACGTCGTCCTGTGCGGCCCGCTGTGAGGCCGCACGGGAGATCGTACTCGAGTAACTCCCGAGGATGATTGGGACGTCGTGGGTGTCGACCAGGCTTACGACACCGGAGACGCCCGCGTCGGCGTCCGGCGCGTCGGCGACCTCCAGCTCGACTTCCTGACCGTCGACGCCGCCGTCCTCGTTTCGCTCATTGAACGCGAGCTCCGCCCCCCGGAGGCTCTCCTCTCCGAGTTCGGCTAGGTCACCGGAGAGGGGATAGATCGCGCCGATGGTCAGGGCGTCGTCGTCCGTGTCGTCACCCGTTCCGGCACCGTCGTCGCCGAGACACCCAGCAACCCCGGCCAGCACGGCTGCCCCACCCGTCGTCTGGATGAACTTCCGTCTGCTCGTATGGCTTTGAACCATGGTAGATCATACCTAACTATCATATATATATCTTTGGTATCGTAGGGTACGGTTCCGGGGCAGCCGTCAGTCCTCGTCCCCACCGAACGAGACCGTCGGCGCGGCGTCCTCGATCCGCTCCCCGACGAACCGGAGCCGTTCGACGAGACCGTCGGGTGCGTAGATGATAAACAGGATCAACACGACGCCGTAGCCGACGTAACTCAGCGCGCCGTACTGACCCCCGAGAACCGCCGTCGTGTACTCCTCTAGGGGCACCATCAGTAGGGCACCGATGATCGGGCCGGCGATGGTACCGATGCCGCCGATGAGGACGATCAGCGCGTAGAGGATCGATTCGTCGATCGAGAACATCGAGTCGGGGTACAGGAAGTTGATGTAGACGGCGTAGAGTCCGCCCGCGACCGCCGTCAGGATCGCGCTGATGACGAAGCCGTAGAGCTTGTACTTCGCGGTGTCGATGCCGACGGCCTCCGCGGCGTCCTGATTCTCGCGGATCGCGAGCAGGTAGTAGCCGATCCGGGAGTACCGGATGGCGATCATGACGGCGATCGAGCCGAGAAAGAGCGCGTATGCCAGGTAGAAGTACGGCTCCCGGCTGTCGAACAGCAGCATGAGCCACCCCCCATCGCCGGTGACCGAGTAGCCGGTGCTTCCGCCGGTGAGATCGCTGAAGTAGACGGAGAGAAACCACATCCCCTCGAGGACGGCGATGGTGGCCAGCGCGAAGTAGTGTCCGGAGGTCTTAAACGCCGGATAGCCGATGACGACCGCCGCCACCACGGCCAGCGCGACGGCGATCGGGATACCCACCCAGGGGGTGATACCGTAGTCGGCCATCAGTATCCCGGTCGTGTAGCCGCCGATGCCGAGAAACACTGCGTTTCCGAGGGAGAACTGCCCGCCGAACCCACCGATGATGTTCCAGCCGACCGCGCCGGTGCCGGTGATAAAGGTCAGGATCAGCACGTGGACGTAGAAGCCGGGTGCGACGAACGGCACGAAAAGCACCGCCGCCGCGAGCGCGATCGGGAGATATATCCGCGGCTCGCCGATCCGGGTCGCGTACTCGGAGAGCCCTCCCCCTTCCGTTTCGACTGCCACGGTCAGACACCCCCCTTATCGGCGGTGAACGCGGTTCGGACGCTGTGTGTGAGCTCTTCGAACTGGCCGGTCGCTCGCAACACGAGCACCGCAAAGAAGAGCACGTAGTAGATCGGCGGCCCGAGCAGCGGATCGAGGTACAGCGATGCCAGCGCCTCGGTGATACCGATGATCGGGCCGGCGATCAACGCGCCGGTGACGTTCCCCAGCCCGCCGAGGACGACGACGACGAACGCGATGAGCACGTAGTAGCTCCAGATCGTCGGCTCGGTGGAGTCGAGCTGGGCGACGACCGGGCCGGCGGCGCCGACGAGCGCGATCCCGATCGCGAACGTCAGGAGGTAGATCCGGTAGATGTCGACGCCCATCAGCTGGGCGATCTCGGGTGATTCGGACGTCGCCCGGATGTTGAGTCCCAGCCGCGTCCGGTAGAGCAACAGAAAGAGGAGCGCGACGACGACGACGGCGATCAGGAAGCCGTACAGACGGACCTCCTCGAACGCCATCCCGAACGCGCGGATGCCGCCGTACTCCCCCGTGATCCGTCTCGGGGACGGCCCGAACAGGAAGAGCGCCAGATGCTCGAACACCCAGATGAGCCCGACCGTGACGAAGATCTGTGCGAACATCGACCGGTCGATGATCGGGTGGATGACGAGGTAGTAGCTCACCGCACCGAAGAGGAAAAACAGCGGGGCGACGATCAGCACGGAGAGAAACGGATCGAGCCCGAGAAACGACCACACGTAGAAGGAGACGTACATCGCGAGCATCAGATACGCCCCGTGTGCGAAGTTGACGACGTCCATCACGCCGAAGATCAGTGTCAGACCCACGGCGACGAGCGCGTAGACGCCACCCGTCAGTATGCCACGTAGTATCGTCTGTATGAGTACCTCGACCATACCACCCGATAGCAAAACCTCATTGATAACCTTTTGGGAGCAGAACGCATCAGCCGAACGACTTGAGACGGACAGCACAATAGCTATATGACCGTGCCGACCACTCGGAGGGGATGACGACGAACGAGACGGTCCTCGTTACTGGCGGCACCGGCTTCATCGGCGCGTACACGGCGGCCGACCTCCTCGAAGACGGTCACGACATCGTCCTCTTCGACCGCCGGACGGAGTCGCCGGTCCTCGACGCGTTGGGAATCGCCGACGACATCCGGACGATCCGCGGGGACGTCACGGATCCTCCCGCGGTGTTCCGGGCGATCCGGGAGACCGGTGCGAGCCGCCTCGTCCACCTCGCGGCGCTTCTGACCGATCGCACCCGGGCGAACCCGCGGGCCGGCATGGATGTCAACGTCGCCGGCACGAACACGCTGTTGGAGGCCGCGCGCACGTTCGACGACCGAATCGAACGGCTCGTCTGGGCCTCGAGCTCGGCCGTCTACGCCCCACCTGGCTCGTACGACGGGCAGGTGACCGAGGCGGACCTGCTCCGCCCCGCGACGCTGTACGGTGCGGCGAAGGCGTACAACGAGCGACAGGCGGAGGTCTACCGTGAGGAGTACGGAGTCTCACACGTCGGGCTCCGACCCACGCTCGTCTACGGCCCCTACCGCGAGTCCGGAAGCGCCACGACCTACGTCAGCGCGATCGAAAAGCCCGCCCTGGGCGAGCCGGTGGAGATCGGTCCCGGCGGGACGGTCCTCGACTGGCAACACGTCGCCGACGCCGCGAGCGCGTTCCGGAAGGCCGCGTTCGCCCCCGAGGAGGCACTCGGCCGGCGGGCGTACAACGTCTGTGGGACTCAGGCCACCTTCGAGGAGCTCGCGGCAGTCGTCCGGGAGCTGCTGCCGGAAGCCGACATAACCGTTACCGACGAGGGCGAGATTCCCTGGACCCACACCATGGACGACTCGGCCGCACGGGCCGACCTCGGCTACGAGCCCACCTACGACCTCCGGTCGGGCGTCCGCTCGTACGTGAACGTACTCAGGCAGGAGGCGGGGCTCAGACCGGTCGAGTGACGCCCGAACGGACTCGGACCGGCGAACGGACTCGGGCCGGTGGGGAGACGCCGGTCCCGGGGTGGCTCAGACGTCGCCGTGGGTGACGTAGATCGCCTTCTCGTGGGTGTAGAAGTCGAGTGCACCCCGACCCTGTTCTTTGAACGTCTCCGTGCTCGAGTTCTTCCGGCCGCCGAAGGGTAACTGGAGCTCGACGCCGGTCGTCGTCTGGTTTACCTTCACGACGCCGGTCTCGACGTCGCGGGCGAACGACTCGGCGTGGTCGAGCCGGTTCGTACAGATCGACGCCGAGAGGCCGTACTCGACGTCGTTCGCGACGGCGACCGCCTCCTCGTAGTCGGCGACCTCGATCACCGATATCACCGGCCCGAAGATCTCCTCTGTGGCGATCCGCATGTCGGGCTCGACGTCGGCGAAAACAGTCGGCTCGACGAAGTGGCCGTGGGCGTACCCCTCGCCCTCGAGGCGCTCGCCGCCGGTCACGAGCCGTGCACCCTCCTCGCGGCCGGCGTCGACGTACTCGAGGTCGCTCTCGAGTTCGCCTGCCGACGATTTGGGGCCCATGTCGACGTCGCCGGTCAGCGGGTCGCCGACGGTCAGCCCCTCGACGCGCTCGACGAGCCGGTCGAGGTACTCCTCGTAGACGGCGTCGAAGACCAGCACCCGGCTGGTCGCGGTGCAAGCCTGCCCGGCGAGGCCGGCGAGGCCGCCGGCGACCGTCAAGTCGACCGCTAGTTCGAGGTCGGCGGTGTCGTCGACGATCAGCGGATTCTTCCCGCCCATCTCACACTGGACGCGCTTGCCCGCCTCCGCGGCCGCGTGGTGGACCCGGTCGCCGACCGCGTAGCTGCCGGTGAAAGAGACGACGTCGACGTCGTCGTTCGTGGTGATCTCGTCGCCGACCGCGCTCCCGGAGCCGGGGACGAAGTTGAGCACGCCAGGCGGGAGCCCGGCCGCGTCGAACGCGGCGACGAGCTCGGCGGCGATCGCCGGGGTGATCGACGCGGGTTTGAAGACGATCGTGTTGCCGGCGACGAGCGCCGGCGCGATCTTCCAGGTGGGGATGGCGATCGGGAAGTTCCACGGCGTGATGATCCCCGCGGTCCCCCAGGGCTCGCGTCGGGTGTAGGTGGTCGTCTTCTCACTCGCACTCGGCGGCGCGACGCCGCCCGCGTCCCGGGCGACCTCGGCGTAGTAGTTGAGTAAGTCTACCGTCCGCTGGAGCTCCCCGCGGGCGGCGTCGAGGGTCTTGCCCATCTCGCGGCTTGTCAGGCGACTCAGGTCCGCTTTCCGGTCTTCGATCTCCGTCGCCGCCCGGCGGAGGTAGCCCCCGCGTTCGTGGGCCGACCGGGCTCGCCAGGACTCCTGGGCGTCGACCGCGGCGGCGACCGCCTCGATCGCGTGCGGTCGAGCGCCCTTCGCGACCTTCGCGACGACGTCGTCGGTGTCGCTCGGGTTTCGGCTGACGATCGTCTCTCCCGTCTCGGTGATCCACTCGCCGTCGACGTAGGGCCCGGGCTGGGCGTTTCGGTCGTCCGTCATCGTATGGAACGCTGACTTGTACCGGTATAAGCGTTCGTGTCCCGGACCACCTCGACATCCGGCGTAGGATCGGCCGTCTCCCGGATCGCATCGGCACGCGGCGTGAGGTCGGCGTCTCCGCCGAGGGAGTGGCGTCTGTGCACAACAAACAAGTGGACTGCCCGTCGACCTAGTGTCGACGATGAAATCAAACGCGTTAGTGATGGAGGCGCCGGGCGAGCTCGCTCACCGCGAGATCGACGTCCCGGAGCCGGGAGCGACGGACGTCCTCGTCGACGTCGAGCTCGGCGGGGTCTGCGGCTCGGACGTCCACATGAACGGCGGCGGAATGGACCTCGAGTTCCCCGTCCTTCCCGGCCACGAGTTCGCCGGCTTCGTCGAGGAGCTGGGCGAGGACGTCGCCGCCGACTCGAAGGGGGAGCCGATCGGCGTCGGCGATCCCGTGACCGTCGTCCCCGGCATCGTCTGTGGGGAGTGTTGGTACTGTAACAACGTCCCCGGGCGGCCGACGACCTGCGAGAATCGGGACGTCTACGGCTTCCTGAACGTCGACTACCGTCAGCGGCTTCACGGCGGCTTCAGCGAGTACGTCCTCGCCGACGGCCGGGCGAGCATCTACAGACTTCCCGACGGGATGGACGTCGAGCTGGGCGCGCTGGCCGAGCCGCTGGCCGTCGGCGCACGCGCCCTCGAGCGTGGATTCCGCCCCGGGATGCCCGACGCCCGGGAAGGGTTCGGAATCGGCAAATCGGTGGCCGTACAGGGAGCGGGTCCGATCGGCCTGCTGACGATCGCCGCCGCGAACGCCGCGGGCGCCGGGCAGATCCTGGCGATCGACGCCATCGGGGAACGCCTCGAGCTCGCCGAACGGTTCGGCGCGACCGACACGGTGAACTTCGGCGACTTCGACGGCGAGGAGGAGCTGATCCGTGGCGTGAAAGAGCTCACGAGCGGCGGGGTCGGTCCGGACCTCGTCATCGAGGCGGCGGGCGTCCCCGCGGCGGTGACCCAGGGTATCGAGTTCGTCAGGGACGGCGGGACGCTCGTCGAGGTCGGCCACTACGCGTACAACGGCGAGACCGAGCTGAACCCGACCCGACTCGTCCAGAAGGACCTGAACATCTACGGCAGCCTCGCGTACCCCCCGAACGAGTTCGAGACGGCGCTATCGCTGCTCGATCAGCTCGACGGGGAGGTGCCCTTCGACGAACTGTTCAATTACAGGGCGAGTCTGGCTGAGGCCGAGGCGGCCTACGAGAAGCAGGCGGCCGGCGAGGCGTACCGGGCAACGATCCACCCGGGCGGCGTCTGATGGCCCGCCGACTCGTCGCGCCCGCGTCCTACGTCCAGGGGCCGGGCGTCCTCGGCGATCCGGATGCCTACGCCGCGCTATCGGCTGACCGAGCGCTCGTCCTCGGGGGCGAGACCGCGCTTTCGACCGCCGAAGATGGGCTCCGGGACGGGCTCGGTGGGGCCGGCGTCGAGGTGTGTGCGGTCGAGCGCGGCGTCGACGCCTGTACGTTCGCAGTCGTCGACGGCCTCGTCTCTCGGGCCCGCGAGCTCGGGGTCGGGCTCGTCGTCGGGGTCGGAGGCGGCGTCGCCCTCGATGCGGCGAAGGCGGTCGCCGAACGGGCCGGGACGGAGCTGGCGATCGTGCCGACGATCGCGAGCACCGACGCTCCGTGTAGCGCCGTCGCCGTCGTCTACGACGAGGACGGGGGGTTCGACGGCTACGTCCACCGGCGTCGGAATCCGGAGCTCGTGCTCGCGGATACGGCGACGATCGCGGCGGCGCCGGCGCGCTTTCTCCGGTACGGGATGGGCGACGCGTTCGCGACCCGGTTCGAGGCCGAGGCCGTCGCGAGCGCGTGGGCGGAAACTCACGCCGGGGGGCTCCCGACCGACGCGGCGCTGACCCTCGCCAGACGGAGCTTCGAGAACGTCACTGACTACGGTCCCGCGGCGCTCGCGGCCGTCGAGCGCGACGCGGTCACGCCCGCGGTCGAGCGGATCGTCGAGACGAACACCCTGCTCTCGGGCGTCGGCTTCGAGAGCGGCGGGCTCGCCCACACCCACGCGTTCGGCAAGGGGTTCTCGCGGGCCGGCGCGACTGCACCCCACGGGCTCGTGATCGCCTTCAGCACCGTCGCTGGGCTGATCCTGGAGGACCGCGAGGCCGCCCTCGCCGAGGCGATCGACGTCGCCCGTTCGGTGGGGATCGACGTCACGCTCGCCGACATCGGCGTCGAGGACGTCGACGCCGTCGCTGTGGGTGCCTGTCGGGAGGACACCACGATGGGGAATCTCCCGTTCGAGGTGACGCCGACGGCGGCAGCCGACGCGCTCCGGACGGCTGACGCGTTGCTCGCGGACGGCTGAGCGGCCACCGTGTACCGTCTTCCGTCCAACCTCCCCGCCCGTCGTCTTCCGTCGCGGACGTCCGCGACCGACGCCGATCCCCGCCAGCTACCCCGGCGGACGTACAGGAACGTTAATACCCGTCCGCGAACGACGTGCGAGCACACATCATGGAGCTCACCGACGAGCGACGAACGGAGGTCTACGAGTCGCTTCTATTGACCCGTCGGTTCGAGGAGGCGGTCCTCGAGGCCTACGAGTCGGGCGGCGTCCCGGAACTCCCACACCTGAGTATCGGCCAAGAGGCCGTCGGCGTCGGCGCGACCTACGCCCTCGAGGAGGACGACTGGATCGCTCCCTCCCTGCGGACGCGCGCGCCGATCCTCATGCGCGTTCCCCTGGAGGAAGTGGTCGCCGGGATGTACGGCACCCGATCGGGCCCGTCCGAGGGACGGACGACCCAACACCACATGGGATCGACCGAACGGGCCATCCTCGGGACGACGGGGATGGTAGGCAGCCACCTGAACGTCGCCGTCGGCGCGGGTCTGAGCAGCCGTCAGCTCGGGAACGATCGCGTCTCGACGGTCTTTTTCGGCGACGGGGCGACGACCCGCGGGGAGTTTCACACCGCGTTGAACTACGCCGCCGTCGAGGATCTGCCGGTCGTCTTCGTCATCGAGAACAACGGCTGGACCGAGGAGACGCCGATCGGACAGGTGGCGGCCGTCGAGGAGGACCTGATCGAGTTCGCGGGCCACGACCTGCCTTCGTCGGTCGTCGACGGACAGGACGCCGACGAGGTGATCGCGGCGACCGCTGAGGCGGCCGAACGGGCCAGAGCTGGCGACGGACCGACGCTGCTCGAAATGAAGACCTACCGCTACCGCCCTCACGCGGAGGTCATCCCGGAGCGACGCGACGAGGCGGAGATCGAACGCTGGAAGGCGCGGGATCCGGTAACGATCTACCGCGACCGGCTGCTCGAGGAGGGCATCGTCGACGAGGGGTGGCTCGAGGACGCCGACGCGTCGATCCGGGCTGACGTCGAGGCAGCCTTTCAGTTCGCCCGGGAGGATCCGCTTCCCCCCGAAGAGGCCATGTACCAGGTGTATGCGGACGTCGAGGTCGACCGCGACGGGGGTGTCGTCCGGTGAGCGAACTCACCGTCAGAGAGAGCATCAACCAGGCGCTGGCCGAGGAGCTCGAACGGGACGAGCGGGTGTTCCTCTACGGCGAGGACGTCGCGGACTACGGCGGCCTCTACCAGGTCACCGCGGGCCTACAAGAGCGGTTCGGAGAGGAGCGGGTCTTCGACACGCCGCTGTCGGAGACGACCCTGGGTGGCACGGCGGTCGGCGCGGCGCTGACCGGAACCCGTCCGGTCGTCGAGATCATGTTCGGGGACTTCCTGGCGATTGTCGCCGATCACCTCACGAACTACGCCGCGAAGATGCACTTCAACTACGGCGACGGGACGAGCGTCCCGCTGGTCGTCCGGACCAACTACGGCGCCGGCGACCAGTTCGGCCTCCACCACAGCCAGAGCCCAATCGCGTGGTTCCAGAACGTCCCGGGGATCAAGCTCGTCGCTCCGTCGACCCCTCACGACTACAAGGGGCTGTTGAAGGCCGCGATCCGGGACGACGACCCCGTGATCTTCCTCGAGAACAAACTGCGCTACGAGACCGAAGGCGAGGTCCCCAACGGAGGGTACACCGTCCCGCTCTGTCGGAGCGACCGCAAGCGGGAAGGCGAGGACGTGACGGTCGTCGCCATCGGCGGGATGGTCGACGTCGCCCTCGCGGCGGCCGATCGACTCGCGACCGAAGGGATCGACGTCGAGGTGATCGACCCGCGGACCGTCGTGCCACTCGACAAGGAGCCGATCTTCGACTCGGTGCGAAAGACCCACCGGCTCGTCGTCGTCCACGAGGCGGCCACGTTCGGCGGCTTCGGCGGGGAGATCGCCGCCGAGGTCGCCGAGGAGGCGCTGTTTCACCTCGACGCGCCGATCGAGCGGGTGGGTGCGCCGTTTACCCCCGTCCCGTTCGCCGAGAACCTAGAGGAGGCGTACCTGCCCGACGAGGACGACGTGATCGCGGCCGTCCGGAACACGCTGGGGGAGTGAGTATGCAGCGGCTCACACTGCCCAAAGGCGGCAAGACGATGGAGGAGGGGACCGTCGTCGAGTGGCTCGTGGCGGAGGGCGAGCCCGTCTCCGCGGGGGAGCCCGTCGTCCTCTTCGAATCGGAGAAGATGACCAGCGAGATCACCGCGAGCGAGGACGGCGTCCTCCTCGAACGGGCGGTCGAGGCTGGCGAGACGGTCCCCGTCGGAACCGAACTCGGTCGGATCGGCGAGGAGAGTGACGGATCCACCGACGCCGGGACGGTGTCGGGCGAGGACGTCGGTACGGCGTCAGGCGAGGGCGTCGGGACGCGCGCCGGCGAGACGGGATCGGACCGGCCGGAATCGGTCGATGCCGGACGAGGCCCCGGTCGCTCGGGCTCGACCGGCGTCGAACCCGACCCGGGACCTTTCCGCGCGGCGCCGTCGACGCGCCGGCTCGCCCGCGAGCACGGCGTCTCGCTTTCGGCCGTCGCCGCGGAGACGGGCGCTCGGCGGCTCACGCCCGCCGCCGTCGAGGCCGTCGCCGCGGGATCGAACCCGCCGACAGAGGACGGACCGGCCCCGGACGCCGACGAGCTCGTCGTCGAACCCGTCCCGAACCCGGAGGGGGACGTCCTCGGCTCGCCGTGGGCCCGCACCCTCGCCGCGAACTACGGGGTGTCCCTCGAGGCGGTCGCCGACGCCGCGGGAACCGACCGCGTCAGGGCGGCGGACGTGACGAACTACGTCGAACGCGACGCCGGCGGCACCACGGAGCCGTCGGCTACGGCCGCGGAGCCGGCGGTCGAGTCGGCCGTCGAACCCGGTTCCGACGCCGGCGGCGCCGCGATCGAACGGGATCGGACGGAGCCACGCGTCGCTCGGGAGGCGCCGATAACTGGAGCCCGAGGCGTGATGTTCGAGCGGATGGGGACGGTCGCCGGCGAGTACGCGAGCACGACGACGGTCGCCCGGGTGGACGTAACGGAGCTACTCGCGCTTTACAACCGGCTCTCGACGGCCTGGGGCGAGGACGTTCCGGTCTCGTTGACTGCCTTCGTCGTCCGTGCGGTCGGCCGCTCGCTACCCGACTACGAGACGCTCAACGCGGAGGTGACCGAGGCGAAGACGCTCCGGATCTACGAGGACGTCAACGTCGGCATCGCCGTCGACACCGACGACGGCCTGCTGGTTCCGACGATCTACGACGCCAACGACCGAACCGTCCGCGGGTTGAGCCGCGAGGTCGGTCGTCTCGCCTCGGGGGCACGCGAGGGAACCCTCGAGCACGACGATCTCCAGAACGGGACGTTCACCGTCTCGAACGCCGGAAGTCTCGGCGCGTACATCAACACCCCACAGATAAATCCGCCACAGACTGCCGTGCTCGGGACGTGTGCGATCGTCGACGAACCGGGGATCGTCGACGGCGAGGTCGTCCCCCGGAAGTTCATGCACCTGACGCTGACCTACGACCACCGCGTCGTCGAGGGAGCGACCGCGGTCGGCTTCCTCCAGGAGGTGAAATCACGACTCGAAGCCCCGGAGTCGTTGCTTTCGTGACGCCGTCTGAGGGAGTCGGGGCGTAGATACTAAGTATACTGCAAGTGTTATTAATAATTTTATGTAACTTTTTTATAATAATGGTAGCCGGACGATATCACGTGTACCCAGGCAGCACCCGATTTGACGTCTTTTACTCTCGTAAGAGACGTAGCTCGAAACGGCGCCGCGATCTTTTACCCAGTTTTTACATATATAAGCACAGTGTATTTTTCTGTTATTTAGAGGGCTACTATGTGTCAGGGATGGCCTCGAATTTCTCCAGAGCACGCGGGGCCGTCGCGGCGGTCGGACCGGTCGGTTGCCATCGGGAGCGGCCGCGACTGACGGATCGACGCGGTGAGCCGCCCGCCGACCGGCTCGTCGGCTTCGAGAAGCTCCTGGGGTCCTGACCGGTCCCCCGGAACGGTTTTGTGTCGACGTTCCGTCGATCGGCACATGCGAGCGGTCACCTTCACCGCACACGGCGGGACGGACGTCATCGAGTACGGCGACCATCCCGAGCCCGAGGTCGGTCGGGGTGAGGTCCGCTTCGAGGTCGAAGCGGGCGCGCTCAATCACCTCGACGTCTGGGTCCGGCGAGGACTGCCCGGACTCGACCTCGAGTTTCCACACGTGCCGGGCAGCGACGGCGCCGGCGTCGTCCGCGAGGTCGGCCCGGGCGTCGAGCGGTTCTCCCCCGGCGACCGGGTCGCGCTGTCGGCGGGAGTGGGCGACCTCCAGCTCGACGATCCCACCCTCGATCCGGGGTACCACCTCATCGGCGAGCACACGACGGGGGTCCACGCCGAGTACGCCGTCGTCCCCGAGACGAACCTGCTCTCGGTCCCCGAGGGAGTCGACTGGGAGGTCGCCGGCTCGAGCTGTCTGGTCTTTCAGACCGCCTGGCGGATGTTGATCGAGCGTGCGACGCTTCGGCCCGGCGAGTCGGTGCTCGTACTCGGGGCCAGCGGCGGCGTCGGCCACGCGGCCCTCCAGATCGCCGACCACGCCGGCGCGGAGGTGTACGCGACCGCCAGCAGCGAGGAGAAACTCGCCTACGCCGAGGACCACGGCGCCGACCACGTCCACGACTACGAGGCGGAAAACTTCGCCGACTGGGTGCGCGCCGAGACCGGCGGCCGCGGCGTCGACGTCGTCGTCGAGCACGTCGGCGAGCCGACCTGGCGGGACTCGATCCGGAGCCTGGCTCCGGGCGGCCGGCTGGTCACCTGCGGGGGGACCGCCGGCGGATCACCGGAGACGGACATCCCGCGGATCTTCTGGAACCAACTCGAGATCATCGGCTCGACGATGGCCACACCCCAGCAGGTCGAGACGGTGATGGAGCTCGTCTGGGACGGGACGTTCGAGCCAGCGATCCGGGCGACGCTGCCGATGAGCGAGACCGCACGCGGCCACGAGCTCCTGGAGAACCGCGAGGGGTTCGGCAAGGTCGTGTTGCGGCCCGACGCCAAACACTGACGCCACCCGACCGGGTTCGGCCCGCGGCGAACGTGCCAGGTGACGGCGGCGACGCGATTGGTTACGTCGGCGACGCAGCGGACGGGCTCAGTGACGCGACGGGCGACGTCAGTGACGCGACGGGCGACGTCGGCGACGCGACGAACAACCCCAGTGACGGGCGATGTCGGCGACCCGTGGTCGGTGGGCTCGGGCCGACCGACACGTCCGCGGGGCGCCCGACGGCGCGGATCGACGGACCGTGAGCGATATGTCCACGGAATCGAAACGGTCGACCGTGAGCCCGGACGACGAGGGCGGATACGTCCACGACCCCGACCGAACCGACGACGAGGGTAGCGAGGGACCGGTCCATCCCGCCGACGTCGACCGGGAGTTCGACTGGCGCGGCTGGACGCTGCTCGCGGTCGTCTTCGTCGCCTTCGTCGTCTCGCCGCTCGCCATCTACCTCTACCCGCCGGGGGCCTACGGCTACCTGTTCGCGCTGATCGTCTTCCCCCTGCTCCCCGCGGTCGTACTCGCGATCACGGCCGTCTGGGCGACGACCCGCCCCTGAGACGGGTGGACCGTCACCGGAACAGCTCGTCGAGGCGCTCCCAGCGTGAGGCCATCGCCTCGACTTCGGACTCGAGGGCGTCGAGCCGGTCGGCCCGTGCGGACTGACTCGCCGACAGCGCCTCTAGCTCCTCGCGGAGCCGCGTCTGTTCCTCCCGGACCTCCGCGAGCAGCTCCTCGGCGGCGACGTTGCCGTCGACGAACGCCTCCAGCCCGTCGGTGTAAGCCGCGAGCGCCCGGAACCGCGATGCGAGGGCTGCGAGTTCGAACTCGCCGGTCGTGGAGCCGTCCTCCGGGGTGGGCGAACCGCTTGCGTCCGTGTCCACCGGTTCGTCACCGAGCAGATCGGTCAGGTCGAGTTCGTCGTCCGGCGCCGACAGCTCCCCGAAGCTCTCGAGGAACTCGACGTACTCGGGGTGATCGAGCCACTCGTCGATCTCGAGGGCTTCGGGCCGGGTTCGGACGCCCTCGAACCCGCCGGCTACGGCCGGTTGCTCCCCGTTTTCCGTCGGTCGCCCCTTCCCGCCCGTCGGCGACTCCTCCCCGTCGGTCGTCTCCGGGAAGTCGAACCCGCCGTCGGCGACGACGCGGCGGCCGTCGGCGGAGACGACCGGCTCCTCGAGGCGACAGAGCGCGGTCTCCGGTCCGGGGAGGGCGAACGCGTGGCCGGTCGTCTCGCGGCCGTCCCCTTTGACCCACCCGGGGCCACGACGCCAGTCACACCCCACAGGGAGGGGGAACCCGTCGCTGTCCTCTGACGGTCGGCCGACGAGCCGGACCGCGCCGGATCGTCGAGAGCCGACCCCGAAACCGATCGCGAGGCGGTCGTCACCACTCTGTCGGACGGTTCGTATCGCTGTCGTCCCGTTTCGCTCGACCGTCGCCCGCCGGTGATCGCCGCCCATGTTATCCGCCACCACCTGGTAGGTACTGACGTGTCCGTGCACATATGGATTCTGGCCGAACTGTCTTTCTGACCTGACCGTCGGTCCGATTCCGGGGACCGACCGCCGACGGTCGTGACCGGGTGTGTGCCGCCGTCCACGTCACCGTACCGCCGTCCGACGGAGCCGTGTCCGGCAGTATAAGTGTCGTCGGTGTGATCGGGTGACAATGACGAGCTCCGATCCGGACGCCGACCGGTTCACCATCCGCACGGCGACCGAGCGCGACGGCGACGCGGTGGCGACGCTCTTCGAGGAGAGCCCCGACGAGGGGGCGATCAGCTTCACGCCGCGATTCACCGCCGACGCCTACACGTTCTACGCGGGCCTGCG